>NZ_JAJEPW010000112.1:0-5221 GCF_020687045.1 Brotocaccenecus cirricatena | reverse complement strand
TATGTTTGAATGTTGCCAACAGCGTCACCCACTTTCTGCAAGACTTCAAACTTTAGGGCAGCAAGGTCGGAAACCGCTGCCTGTACCTCCCCTGCAAGCTGCGGGTAGGGGCTGCGCCACTCATTTAGCGTCCGGGCTATCTGGTTTAAGTTGCCGCCGATCCTGCCGTATTCGGCGGTCAGCTTCCCGACAGCGGCAAGCAGCTCGTCATTGGCGGGGGAAACGGTTATGATGGGGCGTATGGCTGCCCCGGTTATGGCTTGCCGGATAAACTCGGCTTGGCTCATGTTGTAGGCAGAAAGCCTTTCCGCAAACTCGGCGTATTCTTCCTCGGTCATGCGTGTCTTGACTACCCGGCTGCGGTGCGGCGTGTTGTATCGTTTCATAGGTGGTTGACCTCCTTTCTGTGCGTGGTGTCCTCTCACTAATAGGAGAAAAACAGGGTGTGAAGCGGAACTGTTTTTGAAAAATCCGAAAAAATATTTTGAGGGATTTTTAAGCGGCGTAAGCCACATGGCAGGGTTTGGGGAAGGCACTCTCCAACAAGATTCCCGCAGGGGCAAAATGAGCGATAAGCGAATTTTGGTACTGCGGTAGAATCTTGCTCTAAGAAACTGCCAGACTGCCACTCACTTCCTACTGCCACTTTTTCAGGAAATCGCAACCAGCTTTTTTATAAAAGGCTGCGGGCTGGCGTTCTTCCCTTACTCCCTACAACACCGCAAAAAGCAAAAATGACGGACTTTCCGGCAAGAACTTTTCCGGCGGCTCGGTCTTTCCCGACAATAAGGCGTTTCGGAAGCTGCGTTTTGCCCGCTGTCTAAAAAAAACGGCATTTTTTGGTTTCACTATCTAATACGGAACTTTTGGAAATTTGCCAAAAATGAGCGCAAAAAAAGCAGCAAATCTTTTTCGGATTTACTGCTTCATGTGCCGCTGCGGGGCGGCGGGATATTCAGTTTCTATGTTATCGGTCAAGCCGGAACTTGAACAGGCTTTCAATCAGCTTTGTTCTGATGTAGTCCTCCATATCAGAGTTGTAATAGCCGTTCATCTTAGAGAAGTAGCGGATATATCCAGCGTATCGGTCAAGGACGGCTTGTATCGCTATGGGGTCGCCCTCATGTGCCTTTATGATAGTGTCATAGGGGAGAAGTCGGTTACTCATGGGACAGCACCTCCATTTCCTCTTTCAGCCGCTTCAAGGCAAGCCGTATATGCCGCCCGATTGTGCTGCGTGTCCAGCCGCTTTGTTCTCCGATTTCTTTCTGCGTCAAGTGCTGAAAGTAGTACAAAAAGATTTCTTCCTGCGTCTGTTCCGGCAATCGGGCAAGAGCAGCCGCAAGAGAACAGCTATCTAAAAGTATCGTCTGCCCCCGGACAGAGAACGGATAAGTTTCGCCATAGTCCGGCACTTGAAAATACTCGTCTGTGGTGCTTAGTTGGACAAACTTTTCTTCGGTCAGATATTCAAGGGAGATTTCCCGTTTCCATCTCGCCGCCAGCATACGGGCAGCGTCAAAGGACGCATGGCGAATAACAATCCGGCAATAGGTATCATGGGTATAGCGGATATGTTCTTGATAGGCTTCGTATTCAGTCATGGAAAATCCCCCTTTCTTCGATTATGGGAAAGGGCGGCAGCACTCCTTGCTGTCGCCCCTTGATTGCCTATCTGCAAAGGCGGGCGGGGCTGTCAACGGCAGCGCAGTATGCGCTGTTTATCTTGACCGTTGACTGGCTCGGCTGGCTTTGCTACTCGCTGATAATCGGTTTTCCGTCTTTGTCAATCAAGGGACAAATACCCCCGCCAGTTCCAAACTTTGCCACAAGGTAATTGACCCCGGTTTCTCTGTCCACTACCACATAAAAGCCTTTCACACTTCCTGCGGTTTCAGTAATTTCAAATCTTCTGCTTCCCATATAGATACCTCCCAATAGAAATCAAAGCTCTTGCTTTACAAAAATGCGATAACTGATTTGATACATCACATAGCACCATGCCAACGCCAGAAGCGGTGAGCAGCAGAGAAGAATAAATACAATCTGGTCTGTCAATGCAACTCCCAGCATAGTAAGAAGCTGATATATTCCAAAGCAAATCCCTGCCGGAATGAGGAATGATACTAATAGCAGAACACGGCCTTTTTCTGCGCCAAACTTGAACACAAGAGGAATTGACATACTTCCAAAAATAAGGGAGATTACCCATGCAACGAGTGTCAAAAACAGAAGCTCTCCAATCCCTACTATGTCGAGTACGATTTTATCTGTGATTAGGCCACCGATAAAACCAATAATCAGCCCAAAGAGGCTGCCAATGGCGCAGAAGATAGCCAGCACCATAAATTTTCCAGCAACCAATTCTTTCTTGGAAACTGGCATTATCATAGCATACCGTGTCCATTTAGAACTGTCATCAAAAGAAAAGGTTGTTACAATCATCATGCTGCACAAAATCGCACATACAAAAATATAGCCTTCTACGCCGGAAAACGGAATAAGCGCAACGGCAAAAACCACAAGGATGAATAGCATAGATTTCGCATTGTGGCCGATATTAAATAAATCTTTCAAAACAAGACTTTTCATTTTGCTTGCTCTCCTTTCACATACAGCAGCAGAATATCGTCGATTGTTGCGTCGTCCACTACGGCATTTTTATATTTCCTCCGGGCTTTTTCCTTGTCAGCTACCAGCACATTCCATTGATAATCATCTTTGCGGTAAGCCAGAATTTCCGCTTTATCGAGCTGGTCGAACAGTGCTGCGCCACAGCGGATAATACCATAGTTATAACGAAGTTCATCTTTCGTTTTACAAAAAAGAACCTTGCCCTGATGGATAAATGTAATGTAATCTGCGACTTTTTCTAAATCTGTTGTGATATGCGAGGACATCAAAATGGAATGATTTTCGTCCTGAACAAATTCAAGAAATACATCAAGAATATCATCACGCATTACAGGGTCGAGGCCGCTTGTCGCTTCGTCCAAAATCAGTAGCTTGGGGTTATGGGAAAGGGCGACGGCAATACACAACTTCATCTTCATTCCCTTGGACAGAGATTTAATTTCCTTATCCGCTGGAAGTTGAAACCGCTTTAGATAGTCTTGAAACAGATGGCCGTCCCACTGTTTGTAGGCAGCACCAGCAATTTTCCCGACTTTGGCCGGAGTGAGCGTTTCATAGAAGTTAATTCCGTCAAACACTACGCCAACATCCTCTTTGATTTGTTTTGTGGACGATAATTCCTGCCCCCAAAAAGTAACTGTTCCATCATCTTTATGAATTAAATCAAGAATAGCATTGATAGTTGTGCTTTTTCCGGCTCCATTTTCGCCAATAAGCCCCATGATTGTTCCTTTCGGAACCGAAAACGAAACATGGTCTAACTTGAAATCGGCGTATTGCTTTGTCAAGTTCTCAACCTGCAAAATAGCGTTCATAGTTAATCCTCCTCTTGATAAAATATCGTCAGTAATTCAATCAGTTTTTCCAACGATATTCCACTTATCCGCCCAATATCGGCGGCCTCTTGCAAATGTTCTTCGGCCAATCTCTGCTGTTCTTCCTGATAAAAGTCTTTGTTCTGTGCCGACACAAAACTTCCTCGGCCTACCGTTGTTTCAATAAAACCGTCCCTTTGCAAATCTTCATACGCTTTTTGAACGGTAATAACACTCACATGAATGGACTTTGCCAGCGCCCGCATAGAGGGAATAGGATCGCCGGTTTTTAACTCGCCACTCATAATCATGGCTTTTATCTGTGAAGTTATCTGCTCATAAATTGGCTTGCTCGTATTACTGCTTATGATAATTTCCACAACGCCCCTCCTTTGTTCTATAATGTACTTATCGTACAAGTACATTATATTCAAGGCAAACGCTTTTGTCAATAGGGTATTAGAAAATTTATCTTTGCTTATTAAGCAAAAGAAGCCACACAATTTGTATGGCTTCCATGAAATTCTACTTTGAAATTTTTACGGAATAACGGGCTGTTGTCTATCAACTTCTTGTGTGTTACTTTATGGCACATGAGCATTAGCGCCGGGGTTGTCCGAGCCATAGCCCTCCAGCAGATTGACCACGCCCCACACGCCGAGGCCAGCGCCGAGGGCGATCACAAGGGTCTGCAAAGTGGTGATGGCAGAAGCGAAAAACTGCATATAGCCTCCTATTCTCCGGGATATACCCGGCCATGAAAAAAGCCGCCCTTGCGGGCGGCAGCTTGTTACTTCGGGACAAAATGTCCCAAAGCTCTATACAAAAGCGTCCGGGTCGTCGAGGTCGTCATAGTTGAGGATGTCCTCGTCCTCGTCTGTGAGCGCCTCGTCCGGCACGGACACTTCGTACACCTCACATTCCTCGTTCATGCCCGGTCGCCTGCGGCGGTCAATGAGCCTGTCGAGGTCAAAGGCGTTTTTCACTTTATCGGCTTCCGCCGTAAAGCGGTAATTGGGGTGCTGTTTCAAATCGTACTTTTTGGAATAGAACGGCGGCAATCCCCGGAGCTGCAAAATGCACCGATCTCCGGGCATGGTGGCAAGCTCACTTGGGGTCATCAGCTCCCGCCCGAGCCGCTGGGTGTTCTGGCTGTAACTTTCGGACTGTCCACGAGAGCGCCCCTCGGTCTGCATGGAGATGGTGGCCTTGCCCAGCCAGTTCTCGGAAATTTCCTTGATGGTGCTGGCCTCACGGCCACCGAGGAACAGCACGCTGTCCATGTTGCCGAGGATGGTTTCCGCGTTCTTGTCGTAGATGGCCTTGCACTGGGCAAGCTGCTGATACAGCAGGCACAGGCTGATCTCACGGGAGCGGATGACCGCCACCAGCTTTTCCAAGTTTGGCACCTGCCCGGTGTTGGCCGCCTCGTCCCACAGCACCCGCACATGATGGGGCAGCCGTCCGCCATGAACATTGTCCGCCCGTTCACACAGGAGGTTGAACATCTGCGAAAAGGCCAGCGCCACAAGGAAATTGTAGGTGCTGTCGGTATCGCTGATGCAGAAGAAAGTAGCCGTCCGGCGATCTCCCATGCGGTCAAGCTCTAATTCGTCATAGGACATGATCTCCCGAAGCTGGGGAATATCAAAGGGAGCAAGCCGAGCGCCGCAGGAGATCAAAATGCTTTTGGCCGTCTTGCCAGAGACGAAAAGTCAAGGACTTTTTCATCAAATTCAAAAAGAAGTTACATTTTGCGGACTTCCTCACGG
>NZ_JAJEPW010000111.1:0-5250 GCF_020687045.1 Brotocaccenecus cirricatena | reverse complement strand
CGCCCCCCCCCGGGGGGGCCTCTCCTGCGTTTTTCTATCAATAGTTCTCCGCGTGAATCTCGAAATAGCTCTGGGGATGGTTACAGGTGGGGCAGACCTCCGGGGCCTTCTCCCCTACCACGATGTGGCCGCAGTTGCGGCACTCCCACACCTTCACCTGGCTCTTGGCAAACACCTCCGCCATCTCCACGTTGCGCAGCAGCGCCCGATAGCGCTCCTCATGGTGCTTCTCAACGGCCCCCACCAGGCGGAATCGCTGGGCCAGCTCATGGAAGCCCTCCTCATCGGCGGTCCTGGCAAAGCCCTCATACATGTCCGTCCACTCATAGTTTTCACCCTCGGCGGCGGACAGCAGGTTCTCGGCGGTGGAGCCGATGCCCTCCAGCTCCTTGAACCACAGCTTGGCGTGCTCCTTCTCGTTTTCCGCCGTTTTCAGAAACAGGGCTGCGATCTGCTCAAAGCCGTCCTTCTTGGCCTTGGAGGCGAAGTAGGTGTACTTGTTCCGGGCCTCGGATTCCCCGGCAAAGGCCGCCATCAGGTTCTTCTCCGTCTGGGTCCCGGCGTATTTGGTGGTTTTGTTCATATTTGTTTCCTTCCCTTTCGTTTTGCTCTTCTTATTATATGGATGTTTTCCCGCCGCATTCCGGGCACACGCCACGAAACAGCAGGTCGTATCCGCTGACCGCGAAGCCGTGGGTATCCCCCAGCAGCTTCTCCAGCTGCGGCGGCTGCCGCAGCTCCACGTCGAAAACCCGGCCGCAGCGCAGGCATCCGGCGTGATAGTGGGCGTCGCACCGGTGATCGAAGTGATCCGCCCCGTCTGTGGTGTTGATTTTCAGCAGCAGGCCGCTTTCCGCCAGCTGCCGCAGATTGCGGTAAACCGTGGCCCGGCTGACGCTGGGGTGCTCCGCCGCCACCTGCCGGTATACCTCCTCCGCCGTTGGGTGCGCGTGCAGCCTCCGCACCGCCTCCAGTGTCATGGCCCGCTGGACCGTGTTTCGGTAGATCATTTTCTCACCTCTTAATAGGATTATATGTCAATTAGGATGGATTGTCAACAACCATTTTAGCCGGTGCACCCGTCATAGAGGCGTGGGCTCTCCCCGGCCCGCTGTGAGCAGCGGGCCCTACGAACTTGGCTCTCCCTCTGGGAGAACTGTCACTGAAGGTGACTGAAAGGGTCTGCAAGCGCTCCGGCGATTCTTTGCCCACCGCGATAAGGAGCAATCTCCTTGCCGTGTCATTGCGAGCCAGCCGCAGGCTGGCGCGGCAATCCGCATCCTCATCCCCCGGCCCGCTGAGGGCAGCGGGCCCTACAGGGCGCTTCGGTGATTTCTCTGTGGCGCAGGCCGAGCTCCTATTGGTCACGTCTGCCCTCTTTGCCGCACAATTCGCCAGATATACCCGATATAGAGCAAAAAAGGAGAGGCACTTAGATGAGTGTTCATAAAACAGTCAATGGAGCGTATCGATACAGATACGCTCCATTTCTCATATCAACATACTATGTAATGGGGTGCAGCCCCTTGGCTCTCCCTTTGGGAGAGCTGTCACCGTAGGTGACTGAGAGGGTCTTGCAGCCTTTTTCGAATGATAAGATCAATTTGTGTGCACACACCACGAAAATCCCTGTCGATATCCCGGTTGGAGAATCGCAGAATCTCCAACCCAAGAGACATCAGGAATTGAGAACGTTCCGCATCATAAGCAAGCCCCTGAGGTTCATAATGCTGAGAGCCATCCAATTCAATGACCAGTCTGGCCGAAGCACAGTAAAAGTCCACGATGAATCTGCCGATAATCCGCTGTTTATAAATTTTTACTGGATATTTGTGGAGAAAAAGGTACCAGAGCTTACGCTCATGGGGTGTCATCTCCCTGCGAAGCCGTCGGGCATTTTCTAATTGGGTGTTGTCTTTTGGTATGGTCATTGTTTACCCTCTCCGTCCTCGCTACGCTCGGCCACCTCTCCCAAAGGGAGAGGCAAGGGATGCTCGCACGGCACACCGAAAGGTGTATAGAAGTGCGCCCTTTATCAGTTCGGCAAATTGGAGTTTACTGCTCGATACGGTAGTATTTGAATGTTTCATCTTCTCCAACAAAGCGAAAGCCTACCTTTTCCAGCACATGCTGACTCCGGGTATTTTTCCTGATGGTATCTGCGTTTACCGCAGCCATTCCCAACTCGTCAAAGGCGGTTTTTACCGCCAAACGTTCTGCCTGCGTTCCGTATCCCCTTCCCTTCACTGCGTCGTTTTGCATATGGATACTCAGGGAACATTCTTTTTTATCATGGTCGATCTGCTTCAATTGCAATTCCCCGATCACCTTATCTCCAAGCATGATCGCAAACAGTCTGCGTGAAGCATCCTGCCCCTTCATATCAAAATATCGATTTACCGCAGCTTCGTCATATACATAGGGCTGAAACAGGTGCATATCCATATAGATAGACGCATCATTCGTCCAATGCTTGTACAGTTCGTGACATAGTTCTCGCGTCATCGCCTTTAACTGAATTGTTGGCATGTTAGACCTTACCCACCTTATTATTCCGACTTATTGATTTGTTTAATTCTATCATCTGGCTTTAATATATGCAAGAACAAGCCCAGCAGACATTACTGCCGGGACTGAAACTGTCTTACGACCACCCGCACTTGCCTCTCCTTTTCTTATGCTCACGTCACTTCCACTGGAAAGTCGCCATGCCATAGACATAGATGAACAGGATGGCCGCCGGGACCACATACCGGAACAGCGGCTTCATCCACGGGCGGACCTTCAGGCCCCGGCCGGCGTTGGCCTCCAGCAGGAAGCTGTCCCATCCCCAGCCGAACTTGTTGCAGCAGAACAGGGCAAGCACCAGGGATCCCAGGGGCAGAATATTGTTGGACACCAGGAAATCCCACAGGTCCAACCAGGCGGTGCCCTCTGCAAAGGGCTGGAAGTGCAGCACGCTGTAACCCAGGGCCGTGGTCAGCGCCACCAGAAAGATCCCCCCGCCGCAAACCAGGCACCCTACCGGGCGGCTCCAACCGGTAAGATCCCGCACCATGGCCAGTATCTCCTCGCACACCGCCAGCACCGTGGACAGGGCCGCGAACACCATAAACAGGAAGAACAGGGTTCCCCACCAGCGGCCGCCGTTCATGTGGTTGAACACGGTGGCCATGGTGTCAAACAGCAGGCTGGGACCGGCATTGACCTCCACCCCATAGGTGAAGCAGGCCGGGAACATGATCAGTCCCGCCACCACCGCCACAAAGGTGTCCAGCACGATGATGTGCACCGACTCCCCCATCAGGGAGCGCTCTTTTCCGATGTAGCTGCCGAAAATAGCCATGGCACCCATGCCCACGGATAGGGTGAAGAAGGCCTGGTTCATGGCCCCCACCACCACGCTGCCGTTGATTTTGGACAGGTCCGGCACCAGATAGAACCGCAGCCCCTCCGCCGCACCGGACAGGGTGAAGCTGTGCACCGCCAGCACCAGCATCAGCACCAGAAGCAGCATCATCATATATTTGGTGACCCGCTCCAGGCCGCCCTGCAGCCCGAAGCACAGGATGCCGAAGGCCAGCACCACCGTCACCGCCAGATAGGTCACGTTAACCCCCGGGTTTGTAATCATGGACGAAAATCCCAGATCCTGGATATTTCCCGTCAGAAACCGCACAAAATAATACACGATCCACCCGGTGACCACCGTGTAAAACGCCATCAGTGCCACGCTCCCAAAGAATGAAACATACCCATGAATGTGCCATTTCTGGCCCTTTTTCTCCAGTTTTTGATACATTTTGATGGGGCTCGCCTGTGCCGCCCGGCCCACGCTGAACTCCATAATCATGATCGGCAGGCCCAAAATCACCAGGCAGAAAAAATAGAGCAAAACGAAGCCGCCGCCACCGTATTGGCCGCACATCCAGGGGAATTTCCAGACATTTCCGCAGCCAATGGCGCACCCGGCGGACAGCAGGATGAAGCCCAGGCGGGACCCCAGCTTTTCGCGTTCCATGATTCTTCTCCTTTTTGTATAAATATTTGATTTGAAGCTTTGTTATTGTATCAAATATTTATTTTCCCGTCAAGGAATGATTATTATTTCACAATTCACTTTTTTCAAGATAGCCGGAGCGGAGGAGGGACTCTATAAAGCGCTCAAAGGAGGGCGCAATAACCTCTTCCGGCGTTTCATATAATTTTACAGCATCTTCTATAATTTCTTCTGTAGAAAGTCCCTCATTTATTTTCGAGAAAAAGTATGCTCCGGTGGAATTGATCCCCTCAACATACGGGACGCGGCCACGGGCGGGGCCGGTGGCCACCAGGAAATCTTCATCGCAAATTTTCGTAAGAATTACGCCAGGAATGACGGTATATTTCATAATAAATCACCATTTTTGAGAACTATTTTGCGTTTATATGCAATCACTGGGAAGCGGAGGATTCCAGATAGGTTTCCAGAGTTTTCCGGCACAATTTGGCAGATTCGATATCGTCGCGGTTTTTCAGGAGCCAAACCGGCGTTTTCAGCATTTTTTCTGCGATACGGCAGGCAGTTTTTGCTTCCTGTTCGGTATTACAGTCAAAAAGGAACTGGGAAAAGACTTTTCCGGCGGATTCGTGAACGGTCAGGCGTGTGATTTCATTGGAATCGGACTGTTCCAAGATAATAATTCCGCCTAATTTAGCGGTCAGGCGTTGAGACATGTTCTCTTTGCCTGTCCAGGGAGAAGTTGTGACGAATACTTCGTCATTTTCTATATATACAATGGGTTTATCCCCATTTATGATCTGAATTTCATCGGGACAGAGGAGTTTCCAGAGACAATAGTGGGTGGACTTGCCGGTGCCGCTGGGGGCGGTAATAAGCCAAGCCCGGTCCTTCCAGATAAAGGAAACGGCATGGAACACGATGCGGTCGAAAACCGTGATGGCAGAGGAGATGGCGGGACACAGCTCGCAATATTCCACATAATAGGCAGGGGCGTCAGGCTGGTAAATACTGGCAGTCTTTTGGAGGCGCTGGGGGGAAATTTCCACGGCGGGAATGTCCCGGTCATTGGCGGGACAGGGCGGGATAAGGGGGGATGTCCCGGTATTTTTTTCCAGGTAGGGCAAAAAATACGGATAGTACTCATCGTATTGGGTGGTGACGTCCACAGGGACGCCAGCCAGGTTGAGACGAAATTTCATAGGCGTTATTTTTGGGGGGTGTGGGTGGTTGGGGTGGTAGGGGTGGTG
>NZ_JAJEPW010000110.1:0-5354 GCF_020687045.1 Brotocaccenecus cirricatena | reverse complement strand
CACTAATATTATATTCAATATTCGTGACATTTGCAAGTGCATTGCAAATGTTTTTTGCAACTTCTCTATGAACAGTGCTTTCTATATGGTAACACCGCAGCGTGTACATTTAGGGGGTGAAAAAGCCTTATTTCGCGCGGTTTTCAAGCCTCGTTTTCGGTGGGGTAATATAAAACCCTTACCCGCCCCGAAAACGCCTTGTAGGGCGTTTCTGTGGCGTTTACAGCCCTTTCTTAAATTCCTCCACCAACAGATCGCTCAAAGCCTGTGATGGGCGTATTTTGACCGTTATATGCCCCTCCGGTACGGTGTCCCACCATTTGCGGATCGTTTTCGGATCAAGTCCGGTGTCCCTATGACAATCGGCCTTGCGTCCCTCTGGATGCTCCTGCCGCCACGCATAGACTTGCGCTTTCTTTTCTTCTGCCCCTTTTCTTCTCCATGTGCCGCCAGGATAATCCACTTCCTGCACCGCCCTTGCTCTTTTCAAATGCTCTTTCTGTGATCTACCATTCCTCTTGTTGCGCTCGATGCGAACATCGGTCAGAGCTTCAATATCGGAAATCGTGAAATTGTAATACTCCTTGTCGTAGGCTTCCAGCGCACTCCGTATATCTTCCTCGGTCAATGCGTTCTCATGCTTCACCATCTGCAGATCATCAAAAGCCTCTTTCATATCCTGCCGGAGCTGCTGCTTCGACACACCGCATTTGTAAGCATAGATAGCAAGGCACATCAAAAAGAAATACCGATGCCCGCCCTTTATCTCTCCGATCTGCCGCAGCCACCAATGGTAGAGCGCATACGGATCATCACCATGCACCTTTCCGGCAATATCCCACTTCTTGCGTCCTTTCTCGCCTCTCATAACAACACGCTCATACCACTCCGGATATGCCTCCCTCGCCTCAGCTCGTGTCATTTTGGATGGGCTGAAAGGCTTATTGACATCCACCCTGTTTTCTGGCTTTGCGTAGGCGTTCAGATAATCCAGCGTTACCCGTTCTCCGGTACGGAAAGCGACCAGCTCCGTCCCATGCTTGTCATTGACGCTGCCCACCATGCGGAAGCTCTGATTGATGGATTGATACTGGATCGCCTTGACCTGCGAAGTGCTGCCATACTCCCATAGCCGGAAAGTGAGGTCATATTTCAGACTTTTAAGCTGAATTTTTATATTCGGGTATAGGTCAATCGGCTGCTGGAAAACATAGTAGATATGCAGCCCTGTCCCCGACAGAACAAGGAAAGTCGGCATCGGCAACCGGCGCACTCGCTCCGGATCGCCGCCAAAGCGCAGAAAGAGGTTGCGCAGCTCGGCAAGACCTACGCCATCCAGATCGAAGATCAGAGCATACATCCGCTGGGCGTTCTCCAGCCTGTTCTCCTTTCTGCGATATGCAAGACCGCTGCACAAAGTAAGGCTGTTCCCCTCGACAAACTCCATGTAATCCTGTTTCCATGTGTCGTTATACATCTTCCTGCGCCGGAGCTTCTTATCCTCGCTCTGTTCGTCCCGATACAGATACACAGCGTTCGGATGGGAAAAATCCGTGTGCCGTTCTCCGGAGTTCTCATTGTCCGGAAACAGCTCTTTATAAAACTCATAGCCTCCGACCTCCGGATATTGTGCGCTCAAATACTCGTAGCAGCCTCGATAATTCTCGGTCATATTACCACCTCACAAAAGAAAAAGTACCAAAAAGAAAATCCGCTGCGGCGGGGATCGCCTGCGGGCGGGAAGGGGGAAAAGGGGGAGCAAAAGAGCGGCGGCTACGCCGCCTTAAAGAGAAAGTCACCTCCCCCTTTTCCCCCTCGCTGCGGGTCATTGAAAGTGCCGCCACTATGGAAAACCCGATGGGTTTACCACAGTGGCTTGGAAAACCTCTAACAAGGTTTACCACACTTCCAACACCCCTCCGCGCACCCCCTTTTTCCCCTCCGACTTTCTCCCTTTCAGAGAGAGAAAATATAGGTTGGGAGTACCCTTACAGGGGGCTTAGATTATCAATACAGCAATTCCCTATTTTCAGTTGTTATTATAGCCTGTCCGAAAGAGATTTTCAAGCCCTCCGGACAGGCTTCTTTTACAGCTCCATGCCGCCCATTCCTCGCTGGTGCTGCTGTTGCTCCTGCTGCTGTCCGATCTCCGGATCGGGCAGCAGCTCCCTCGCCTTTTCAAGCAGAGGACGCAGACGCTCCGGCAAGTGTTCTTCCAAGAAGTCCAGCATCCGACCGATGCCGTCCGTCAGACGCTCGGTGAAGCTGCGTTCCTCCTGCAGCTCGGATTGCAGATAATAGTTTTCATCGCGCAGCCTCCGGTTTTCCTGTTCAAGCCTCTGCTGCCGCTGCGCTTCTTCCAGCCGCTTCTTCATGGACGGCACCTGTGACCGCAGACGGGTGTTTTCCTCCGTCAGCTCCTGTACCTTGTGCCGATCCGTCACGCTGCGCAGTGCCATTTTCTTTAGCTGCTCGACCTGATCCACCGTCACGCCCTTTACTGCCCCTGTGAGCGTCTTTTCCGGCTGAATATCATGCAGGGGTGCATTTACCCTGTCAGCCTCCTTTAAGAGCCGCACAGTGCCTTTCAGAGCGTCCCGCTGCCGTTCCAGCTCAGCAACCTCCCGCTCTACTGCCGCTGTCTGCTGCTGCACCGCTTCCAGCCTCGCAGCCGCTTCCTTGAACTGTGGCAAGTCCATGTGCGGTCTGTTCGTGCCGAGAGAGATAATTTCAAAATCGTGCCGCTGGGCGATCTCCGTCAGAGCTTCTTTCTCCCGTTCCATCCACGCCGCCCATTCGGTCTGCTTTCTGCCGACACCGACAAACCCCTGCTGCTTCAATGCCTGTTTCATAGATACCCTTGTAGAAAGTCCTCTTGACTGCTCCGTTGCCACAGGGATAAAATCGACATGGAGATGGGGCGTTGCCTCGTCCATGTGCAGCACCATATTGAACACCCGCAGATGGGGGTTGCGTTCTGCAAAAGACTCCGCAAAATCTTTCAGAGCTGCCGCCGCCCGTTCTCCGTCCGGCGTACCGCATCCACAGTCGCTCATGTTGCCGATCTGGAAGATCGCTTCATGGAACAGCTTTTCCTGTTTACTCTGCCGGATATGCTCATAGTAGTCCGGTATCTTATCTCTCGTTTTGGTTTTCTTTGCGTTGTAGGCTGCGAGAGCTTCATCAAAGACCATATGATAGACCTGCTTCAGATCCTCGTTGCAGAAAACAATGTTCTGCTCCGTCCGGCTCCGGTCTACATTCGCCGCTGAGAAGCTGCGGTTGTTGTGCCGGATGCTCCCTGCACCTGTCATACCCGAAATCGTAACTCCCATAAAATCGCCCCCTTTCCGCTTATTCTTCCGTCCTCTATTTTATCATAAATTTCCGCTAAAAACAACCTCTTTGTTACTTTCTGGTGAGAAAGTAACGCAAAAGCACTTTCACACCGCCACCCCATCGGTGCAGCGGTGTGAAAGTGCTTTGCGCCCCTAAAGGGGAGGGGTTGCCGGAGCTGCTTCACTGCCGGCTCGTGCCTGCTGCTCTGCCAGCTCCGGAGGGGCGCTGCCCCTGCCGTCTGCGGACGGCTCCCCGAACTTCATCCCACCGATAAACTGGAAGTTGTCAAAGAGAATTGTTCCAGTATTCCACAGTATTGCCATTCACATCATAGAATGTAATGGTTCCCGCACTTATAGGCAAAACAATCGCAAAAGGTTTATTGCTGTCAATGTCAAGCACTTGAATTGTGTTGCCGTCATCTATTTCAAGCTGTGTTACCTGTTGCTGATTCATAGAAATAAATGCTCGCTCATTATATCCTTCTACAGTGTACTCGGCAATTCCTCTTTGAACCCCCGAAAGTTTTCCACCCCCACGGAAAAAGTATCCAAAGGAAAGACCAGGGCGGTTGACATAGACGGAAAAAGAATGGTCACTCAAATCCTGAGGGTAAGAAATATATGCAGCCATCGTGCTGGAAACGCTTCCATCGACCGTCCAATCATCCTTAATCTTCTGCGACGAACGAATATCTGTCTCCAGCTTAGATGAAGTCACGCCGATCTCATTGTTCGTATAAAGAAAACAAACAAATAAAATACAAACAAGAACAACCCCTATCACAATTTTAAGAAATATTTTTTTCATGCTATCAAAGCTCCTTGTCAACTTCCGATTTGTCGTTCTGTTTAGTCCCCAAAGAACCTACTAAACCAGCTACGCTTTTGAACCGGTTCTGTCTCACGCTCCGGCTGATCGGCTCCGGCCTTGCCGGAAAGAAGCTGCTGATGCATCGTCCCAGCATGGAGAGCCTGGGCCGCTGCCGCAGTCTGCTGTGCCGTCACCAACGCCGAGCTGACCTCCGCCAACCTTGCGTTCAGTTCCTCGATCTGCTTGTCCTTTACAGCAAGTTGCTCGCTTTTCCGGTCTAATTCTCCCTGCAGCATAGCGATCAAAGTGGTTTCGCAAGTTTCGCAACTTGCTTTCGCCGGTTGCGAAACTTGCTTTCGTTCAACACCTAAATAATGCTGATATATGGCGGTTTTTTGACTTTCGCTGATTGCGAAACTTCCTTTCGCATCTTTCGCAACATGGTTTCGCCTACACCATGCACGAACTGCCTGTTCCGACACGCCACATTCTATTGCAATTTCCGTTATTACACCCGCCAAATATCATCACCACTCTTTCATCCAGAGTTAATCTCAAAACAAATCGCTATGAGATCCCGTCCTTATCAATTTCAAAATCAAAGTCTGCCGAACAACTTTATAGACCAACAGCCAGTCCGGCTCGATGTGACATTCTCTCATGTCCTTATAATTTCTGGAATTAGTGAGAGCATGATCTCGATACGCCTCCGGCAACGGCTGCTCGTTACACAACAGCGTGATCACTTCCTCCAACTTCTTCGGATCGCAGCCTCTCTTGATCGCAAGCTTGTAATCTCGTTTGAACTGCCCCGAAAACTCCGGCTTAAGCATTCAGCGCCTCCATCAGATCTGCAACGCTATCAAACGGACCATACATATCCTCTCCCTTTTCTGCCGCCTCCATCGCCGCATAGGTAACAGCATTCGGCTCGTCAACCTTGACTTCAAAGGGAAGTCCATGACACCTAAGTGCCTGTCGATAAAAAATACCCGTTGCCGTACTCAAATCCATTCCGAGGGACTTAAAGAGAGCTGCCGCCTGTGCTTTCAGCTCCGGCTCCATTCTTATCGTCATATTTCCTTTAGCCATAATAGCACTCCTTTCCTCGTCATTTTTAGCTTGCACTAATATTATATTCAATATTCGTGACATTTGCAAGTGCATTGCAAATGTTTTTTGCAACTTCTCTATGAACAGTG
>NZ_JAJEPW010000010.1:0-76959 GCF_020687045.1 Brotocaccenecus cirricatena | reverse complement strand
TTGCATGTGTTAAGCACGCCGCCAGCGTTCGTCCTGAGCCAGGATCAAACTCTCTATAAATCGTATCAACACAGCGTCTCCGCTGAGCTAATCATTTTACAGAGCTATTTTCCATAGCTTCATAAACTCTGCTCAAACGCCGGGTAATTGACTAAACCCCAGCGTCCGAGCTTTTCAGTCGCGCATCTTTCAATGCGCTCCCGTCTGGTGCTTTGTTCGTTCATTGTTTAATTTACAAGATACACGCTCCGCATCCGCGGAACAGTTGGTATTTTACCACAAGCAGTTTCGTTTGTCAAGAACTTTTTTCGACATTCTTCACATTTTTTGAAACCGTTTGTCGTTCATCGTCTTTGCAGACGACTTATTTAGGATACCACATCAAGCTCGCTTTGTCAAGAACTTTTTTCAGGAAGTCTTGATTTTTTTCAGCTCTCTGTGTTCCCGCCGCGGCTCTCGCCGACAGCTTTGTTAGAATACCACCCCATTCCCCATTTGTCAACACCTTTTTCCCGCATTTTTCAACTTTTTTATCCCTGCCAGAAGGTGGGATTATGAATCCGCTATTGCATCCTTGCCGCAGTTATGATATACTCCCTATTACCATATAATAACAGGAGCAACGACATGAAATACCCCTATCTGCTGCTGGACGCAGACAACACATTGTTTGATTTTGACGCGGGAAACCGGCACGCTTTTCATGAGGTGTGCGCCCGATATGACATCCCGGACACGGAGGAGAGCTTTCAGTGCTATAAGCGGTGCAACAACGCCATGTGGGCGGCCTTTGACCGGGGCGAGTGCACCAAGGACTTTCTGGTGGTGGAGCGGTTCCGGCGTTTTCTGAAGGAAATGGGCCTGGATCGGGATGCGGCCCGGTGCAACGAACTGCACCTGCAGGTGCTGGGACAGAACACCCTGCTGCTGCCCCACGCCTTGGAGGTCTGCCGGGGCCTGTCCCGGGAGCACCGGCTGTACATCGTCACCAACGCCGTGGCGGCGGTGCAGCGGTCCCGGCTGGCGGGCAGCGCCATTGCGCCCTATATCACCGGGGCCTTTATTTCGGAGGAGGCCGGGGCCAGCAAGCCCAGTGCCGCATACTTCGACTACGTTTTCTCCCGCATTGATGGCATCACCCGGGAGAACTGCCTGCTGGTGGGGGACTCCCTGTCCAGCGACATCCGGGGAGCCAATAACTACGGCCTCCCCTGCTGCTGGTACAACCCCAAGGAAGCCGCCCGGCCGGAGGACCTGCGGATCGACTACGAGATTCGGGATCTGCGGCAGCTATACGACCTGGTGTGAGAGACTTTATAAGGAGTGATTCAGATGCATCCGAACTTTTCCCAGCTGACGCCCCGGTGGTTCAAGCGGGCCTTCGTGTATACCGGGAACATCGACGACTTCCGGTATCGCTTTGAAATGGACAAGGACAACGGCCTTCTGCATACGGCGGTCTACACCGTGTACTGCTTCGAGGTGGCCAAGGACGTGCAGCAGCAGGACTTCCCCTGGGACGACCAGGGCGTGGAGCAGCTGAAGGCCTGGCTGCAGGAGCGGTATGACCACTATACCCGGGAGGGCAGCCTGTAAGACAAAAAAATTCCTCTGCAAGCATGCAGAGGAATTTTTTTATTTCTTATCCCAGGCCTTCAGGTCCTTCAGCTCGTTATACAGCCGCAGATAGCTGGCGTGGCGGCTGCGAGGGATCTTCCCTTGATGGACGGCCTCCAGCACGGCGCAGCCCTTCTCCTTGGTGTGGCTGCACCCCACAAAGCGGCAGCCGCCTACATAAGGGGCAAACTCCGGGAAGGTCTCCGGCAGGTGCTCCTTCAGCTCCAGGTCCAGCTCCTGGGTATCAAAGGACGCAAAGCCCGGGGTGTCGATGACATAGGTGTCCTGCCCCAGGGAAAACAGCTCCACATGGCGGGTGGTGTGCCGTCCCCGGCCCAGGGCCTTGCTGACCTCCCCCACCGCCAGGGAAAAACGGGGGTCCAGGGCGTTGAGAATGCTGGACTTTCCCACGCCGGAGTTGCCGGTGAAGGCGCTGAGCTTTCCGGCCAGCTCCCGGCGCAGCTCGTCGATCCCCTGGCCGGTGACGGCGCTGACCCGCAGCACCCGGATGGCAGAGCCGCTGTATATCCCGTACAGCTCCTCCGCCGGGTCCAGGTCGCACTTATTCAGGCACAGCAGCACCCGGCAGTCCTTCAGGGCGGCAATGGCGCTGATGCGGTCGATGAGATACGGATCCGTCACCGGCAGGGCGGCGGAGGCGATGATCACCAGCTGGTCGATGTTGGCCGCCGCCGGGCGGTCGAAGGCGTTGCGGCGGGGCTCCACCGCCTCCACAAAGCCCTCGCCGCCGCCCAGCTCCCGGACCTGGACCCAGTCCCCCACCAGGGGGGACATCCCCTCCCGGCGGAACTTGCCCCGGGCCCGGCATTGCAGGGTCTCCGCCCCGGTGTTCACATAGTAAAACCCGCTGAGGGCCTTTTCAATGCGTCCCCGGATCAAAACGTGATCTCCTGGGCCACGGCCTCGGTTCCGTTGATATACAGCTTGATGGTGGAGGTGGAACCGGCGCTGCCGTGGAAGGTGTAGGTAAAGGAGGCGGTGCCGCCGTCCACATAGGTGGAGTGGATGATGCTGCCGTCCTGCATGACCTCGATCTTCATATTGCTGTCGCTGCGGTACTGCTCGGGGATGTCGAACACCACCACCCGCTCAGCGGAGCTGGCGCCCTTGCTGACGGTGAACACGATCTGCGTGCCGGACTGCACCTCGGTGCCCTGCTGGATGCTCTGGCCGATGACGGTGCCCTCGGGCTTATCGCTGAACTCATACTGATGCTCGCCCACGGTCAGGCCCAGGGCCTCCGCCTGCTGGGCTGCGTCGTCAATGTGCATGGTCACGAAATTGGGCACGGTGAGGGGCTTGGTCTCCGGCCCCTTGCTGACGGTCAGCACCACGGTGTCGCCCTTGTTCAGGGGCTCACCGGCGGCGGGGGAGCTCTGCATCACCTGGCCCTCCGGCACGTCGGGGGAATAGGCCTCCGCCCGCTGGACATCCAGGTCCAGATGCAGGTTGCCCAGCTCCGTCTTGGCCATCAGGAACTCCTTGCCCACCACGGTGGGCATCAGCGTGTCGTCCTCCTGGGCGCAGAGATAGACCTTGATGACCAGGTTGTTCTTGCGGCTGCGGCCGCTGGCGGGGTCCTGCTCCACGATCTGGCCGGGCTCATACTTGTCGCTGGGCTTGGTGCCCAGCACCTCGATGCGGAAGATGTCCTTCACCTCGGGCAGGGCCTCGGCCTCCTCCAGGGTCTTGCCCAGAAGGTTCGGCACCTGGTGAGACGCCGTGCCATTACCGGCGTCAAAGCCGCCGGCAACCAGCTTGAACACCACGAAGATCAGCACCAGGGCCAGGGCGAACCCGCCGATGACCAGGCCCACCACCTTGCGGCTGTGCTTCTTGTCCTCCTCTTCCTGGGCCACGGCGCTGTTGGCCCGGCTCACCGCCGCCACCCGGTCGGTGGGCAGGGGCTGGGTGGGCTCCTGGCACACCACGGCGGCCTTCAGGTCCTCCCGGATATAGTCCATGTCCACGGCGGGGTCCTTGCGGAATTTCTCCAGATCGTCCAGCATGGCGTCGGCGGTCTGGTAACGCTTGGAGATGTCCGGGCACATGGCCTTCATGCAGATCAGCTCCAGGGCCTCGGGGATATCAGGATTCAGCTCCCGGGGGGCTTTGGGCACGGCGCTCAGGTGCTGGATGGCCACGGACACGGCGGAGTCCCCCTGGAAGGGCAGCTTGCCGGTGAGCATCTCATACAGCACCACGCCGGCGGAATAGATGTCGGACCGGGCGTCCACCCGGTCGCCCCGGGCCTGCTCCGGCGAGATATAGTGCACGGAGCCCAGGGTCTCCTGGGTCAGGGTCTGCCCCTGGTCAGCCAGGCACGCGATGCCGAAGTCGGCCACCCGGACGCTGCCGTCCCGCAGGACCATGATGTTCTGGGGCTTGATGTCCCGATGGATCACGCCCCGGCTGTGGGCATGGCTCAGGCCCCACATGATCTGGGTGATGAAGTGCAGCGCCTCCCGCCAGTCCATCTGGCCCCGGCGCTCCATATACTGCTTCAGGGTCACGCCGTCGATCAGCTCCATGACGATGTAGTCCACGTCATCGCTGCACGACACGTCGTATACCGACACGATGTTGGGGTGGGACAGCTGGGCCACAGCCCGGGACTCATCCATGAACCGGCGGCGGAAGTCGGCGTTCTGGGCCAGGTCGCTGTGCAGGATTTTCACCGCTACCAGCCGGTCCAGCCGGTGACACTTGGCCTTGTAGACGTTGGCCATGCCTCCCCTGCCGATCAGCTCCAGTATTTCGTAGCGATTATCCAGCATTTTACCAATGTAAGGATCCATATCGTCAATTCCTCCTTCAGTCGTTCATCAGCAGGATGGCCGTCACGTTGTCCGGCGCACCCCGCTGCTTGGAAATGGCCATCAGCCGCTGCAAGCAGTCCTCCGGCTGTCCGTTATGCAGAATTTCAAACATAATTTCCTGGTCCGTGACGGTGTTCACCAGGCCGTCGGAGCACAGCAGCAGGAAATCCCCGGGCTTCCACTGCAGGGGGAAGCCGTCTGCCTCCACGGCGGGGTCCGGGCCCAGGGCCCGGGTGATCAGGTTGCGGCGGGGGTGGCTGCGGGCCTGGCCCGGGGTCAGGTCGCCCTTTTCCACCATGTCCTCCACCAGGGAGTGGTCCCGGCTGATCTGGCGCAGGCCATCGGCTCCGGCCAGATAGGCCCGGCTGTCGCCTACATTGCTGATGAGGACCTTATCTCCCTTCACCAGGGCGGACACCAGGGTGGTGCCCATGCTTTTCAGCTCCGGATGACCGGCGGCCCGCTGGCGTATGGCGGCGTTGGCCGCCGTGACGGCCTCCTGCACCGCCCGGTCCGTGTGGCCGGAGTGCAACGTCTCCGTCAGGGTGCGGATGAAGGTCTCCACCGCCACGGTGCTGGCGATGCTGCCCCCGGCCACGCCGCCCATGCCGTCGCACACCACGGCCACCGCATAACCGCCGGGCAGCTGGGCAAAGCCGAAGGCGTCCTGATTTTCATGGCGTATCAGGCCGGTGTCGGTGATCTCCCAATGCTTCATTCAGGGTCCTCCCCCTTTCTCTCCTCCATGGCGCGGCGGCGCAGCTGGCCGCAGGAGGCGTCGATATCCCCGCCCAGACTCCGCCGCACAGTGGCGGTGATGCCGTGGGACTCCAGCCGCTTCTGGAAGGCCGCAATGCGGCGGCTGGGCTTGAAGGGGCTTTCCACCACGTCGTTGAGGGGGATCAGGTTCACATGGCCCGGCATACCGGCGATGCGCCGGGCGATCAGGTCCGCCTGCCAGTCGTGGTCGTTGACCCCGTCGATCATGGCGTATTCAAAGGATATGCGCCGCCCGGTCCGGCGAAAATACCGGTGGCAGGCGGCAAACAGCTCCTCCACGTCCCAGGCCCGGTTCACCGGCATGATCCGGGACCGGGTCTCGCTGTCCGGCGCGTGGAGGGACACCGACAGCGTCAGCTGCAGGTCCTCCTCCGCCAGGGCATCGATCCCCGGCACCACGCCGCAGGTGGACAGGCTGATATGGCGCATGCCGATGTTCAGCCCGTCGGGATGGTTCACCAGCCGCAGAAAGCGCAGCACGTTGTCCCGGTTGTCCAGGGGCTCTCCAATACCCATCAGCACGATATTGGAGATCTCCCGGCCGGAATCCAGCTGGGTAAACAGCACCTGGTCCAGCATCTCCCCGGCGGTCAGGTCCCGGACCTTTCCGGCCACGGTGCTGGCGCAGAAGGCGCAGCCCATGCGGCAGCCCACCTGGGAGGAGATGCACACGGTATTGCCGTGGTGATACTGCATCAGCACCGTTTCGATGCAGTTGCTGTCCGGCAGCTCCCACAGGTATTTTATGGTGCCGTCCAGCCGGGATTCCTGCTTCCGGGCCACGGTTGGCACGGAGATGGTGTACGCCTGGGCCAGCTGCTGGCGCAGGGGTTTGGATAGATTGCTCATTTCGTCGAAGGAGCGCACCCCCCGGTGCAGCCAGGTGAACACCTGCTTGCCCCGGAAAGCAGGCTGTCCCATATCCCGCAGGACCCGGGTGATCTCCTCCTCCGTCATACATCGCATGTCCGTCAATTTGCTCAGTCCTTTCTGCGCATCCGGCAGATATAAAACCCGTCGGTGCCGTGGCGCTGGGGCCACAGGGTCACCTGCCCCGGGCAGGGTCCCACCGGCAGCGGAAACGCCGTCCGCACCGGCTCAAATTCCGGGTGCTTGTCCAGGAAATCTCCGGTGACGTCCTCGTTCTCCTCCGGCAGCACCGTGCAGGTGGAATACACCAGCGTGCCGCCGGGGCGCACATAGCCGGAGGCGTTTTCCAGGATGGCCCGCTGCACCAGCGGCAGCTGGGCCAGCTCCTTGGGGTTCTTATAGCGGATATCCGGCTTTTTCCGGATGATCCCCAGCCCCGAACAGGGCACGTCGGCCATGACCACGTCGGCCTGCCCCTCCCAGGCGGCGTGCTTCTCCCGGGCGTCGGCGGCGGCCGCGCGGATGCAGGTCAGGCCCAGGCGCTGTGCGCCGCTTTCGATGAGCTTCACCTTATAGGGATGGACATCGCAGGACAGGATCTGCCCCCGGTCGCCCATGTCCATGGCCATGGAGAAGGATTTTCCCCCCGGTGCGGCGCACACGTCCAGCACCCGGTCCCCCGGAGCGGCGGAGGCCGCCATAGCGGCCAGACGGGCCGCCGCGTCCTGGACCAGGAACCGTCCCTCCCGGAAGGCGGGCAGGCTGCGCAGATCCCCGGTGCCGGTGATCTCCAGGCAGCCCTCCAGCCAGGGGTGGGGCTCCACGGTGACGCCGTCGCCCCGCAGCTCCCGCTCCAGGTCCTCCGCCGTGGTTTTCAGGGGGTTCACCTGGATGCAGGTGGGAACGGCGTCGTTGTCCAACCGCAGGAACTCCTGGGTCTCGTCGGGGCCGATCAGGTCCAGCAGCCGCAGCACCAGCCACTTGGGATGGCTGTACTGCAGGGAGAGATAGTCCGCCGTGGACCCCTTGGGCAGGTCCGGCATATCCATCCAGTGCTCCACAAACCGCCGCAGCACGGCGTTGACCATACCGGCGGCCTTGGGCCGCCCGTGGCGGCGGGTCATCTCCACCGCCTCGTTGACGGCGGCCCGGTGGGGCACCCGGTCCATAAACAATATCTGATAGCCGCCGATGCGCAGGATGCTGCGGATCACCGGCTCCAGCCGCTCCGGCTTCTGGGCGCACCAGCAGCCGATGTAGTAGTCCAGCAGCATCCGGTTCTGCATCACCCCATAGCACAGGCGGGTGGCAAAGGCCGCGTCCCGGCTGTCCAGCCCGTTTTGGGCGATCAGACGGCGCAGGGCCTCATCGGACCAGGCGTTGGCCTTGTCCACCTGCATCAGCGCATCCAGAGCCACGTCCCGGGCGCTGCGCTTCTCCCGGGGGCTCATGCCTCCACCTGCAGGGGATGGCCCCGCAGATAGTCCGCCGCCGCCATCCGGCGGCCCCCCTGGGGCTGCAGCTCCAGAATCCGCAGCAGATGTCCGTCGCCGCAGGCCACGTCGATGCCCGCCTTTCCGGCGGCCGCCACGGCGCCGGGGGCTTTCCCGGTCTCGCCCAGGACCTCCGTGCGGAACACCTTCACCGTGGCCCCGCCCAGCTCCGTGGAGGCGCAGGGCCAGGGAATCAGGCCCCGGACCTGGTTATGGATATGCCCGGCGGGCTTTGTCCAGTCGATGATGCCCATGTCCTTGGTGAGCATGGGGGCGTAGGTATAGGCGCTGTGGTCCTGAACCGTGCGGTGAGCGGTTCCGGCACGAAGCTGTTCCACAGTTTCGGACAGCGCCTGGGCCCCCAGCTCCGCCAGCCGCGCCGTCAGCGTCTGGGCGTCCTCCTGGGGGTCGATATCGGTTTTCAGCACATGCAGAATGTCCCCGGCATCCAGCTCCTTGGCCATGTACATGATGGTCACGCCGGTCTCCCTCTCGCCGTTGAGGATGGCCCAGTTGATGGGAGCCGCCCCCCGGTATTTGGGCAGCAGGGACGAATGGACGTTGATGGAGCCGTAAGGTGGGGTGTTCAGAATGTCCTCCGGCAGGATGCGGCCATAGGCCGCCACCACGATCAGCTCCGGATGCAGCTCCCGCACCAGGGCCAGGGCCGTGCCGTCCCGCATTTTCGTGGGCTGATACACGGACAGCCCCTGGGACAGGGCGTATTCCTTCACCGGCGAAAAAGCCAGCTTATGCCCCCGGTTTTTGGGGCGGTCCGGCTGGGTGAACACGCCGCAGATCTCGTGCCCGTCCTCCACCAGCCGCTTCAGGGACGCCACCGCGAAATCCGGCGTGCCCATAAACAGGATCCTCACTCCTCGTCGTCTCCCTCTTCCTGCTGGATATACTCCTCCAGCTCCTCCTCGGTCAGCAGATGGTCCGTGCGCTCCACGAACAGATGACCGTCCAGATGCTCGATCTCGTGGCAGAAGCAGCGGGCCGTCAGGGCCTCGTCCTCCACCTCGAAAAATGCGCCGTCCCGGTCCTGGGCCCGGACCCGCACCGTGTAAGGCCGGGTCACAATGCCGAACTTTCCGGGCACGCTGAGGCAGCCCTCCAGCCCGGTCTGTTCGCCGTCGGTGGCGATGATCTCGGGGTTCACCAGCTCGATGATCTCGTCATCCTCGTTCATCACCACGCACACCCGGCGCAGAATGCCCACCTGGGGCGCGGCCAGGCCCACACCGCCGGAGTCCAGCAGCGTGTCCTTCAGGTCGTCCAGCAGGGTGTGAAGCCTGCCGTTGAACTCCGTCACCGGGCGGCACACCTTGGTCAGGCAGGGCTCCCCCTGCAATACGATTTTTCTCAAAGCCATGGTCGTATACCTCTTTTATCAGTCCATCAGATTACAATCGGTGTAAATATGCAGCGCTTTGTGCTCCGGCCGCCGGGAAAACTCCTTCATAAACGCCGACAGCAGGCCCCGCAGGGTCTTGTCGTTGCGGCCGATCACCGTTACCCGGTAGCGGTAGCGGTTGTTGACCTTCACCACGGGAGCCGGGGCCGGGCCCAGGATATCCAGGGCCATGCCGCGATAGGGCTCCTGCCCGGCGGCGGAACGCAGTCCGTCCCGCAGACCGGCGGCGGCCCGGCGCACCGGGCCCTCCTCGGGGCCGGTGACGGTGATGAAAAACTGGTCGGCAAAGGGCGGGTCCCGCCGCAGCTGCCGCAGGCGGATCTCGCCGTCGTAAAACCGATCATAGTCCTGGTCCGCTGCGGCCAGGATCACGTCGTTCTGGGGGGTGTAGGTCTGGATCACCGCCCGGCCGGGCTTGTCCCCCCGTCCGGCCCGGCCCACCACCTGGGTCAGCAGGCTGAAGGTCCGCTCCGAGGCCCGGTAGTGGTCCACATACAGAGACATATCCGCCGCCAGGACGCCTACCAGCGTCACATTGGCAAAGTCCAGTCCCTTGGCCACCATCTGGGTCCCCAGCAGGATGGGCACCCGCCGCACCTGGAAATCCCGGAGGATCTTCTCATGTCCCTGGCTGACGGTGTCGGCGTCCATGCGGAGGATTTCTGCCTCCGGGAACAGGGCGTGCAGCTCCTCCTCCGCCCGCTGGGTACCCACGCCGATGTGCTTCATGGCGCCGCCGCACTCCGGGCAGGCTTCACTGCTTTTTTCGGAATAGCCGCAGTAGTGGCACATCATCCGCCCGTTGGCGGAGTGATAGGTCAGATACACGCTGCACCGGGGGCACTGGGGCACATAGCCGCACTGGGGGCACAGCAGCTCCCGGCTGCTGCCCCGGCGGTTGAGAAACAGGATGCTCTGCTCCCCGGCCTCCAGATTCTTCTCCAGCTCCCGGGCCAGCTCCCGGCTGATGCAGCCGGCGTTGCCGTCCCGCAGCTCCCGGCGCATATCCGCCAGGATCACCCGGGGCATCCGGTGGGCGTTGTAGCGCCGCCGCAGCAGCGCCAGCTGATAGTCCCCCCGGCGGGCGTAATACGCCGTTTCCACCGTGGGGGTGGCCGAACCCAGTAAGAGCCGGGCGTTTTCCCGGAAGCAGCGGTATTTGGCAATATCCCTTGCGTGATAGCAGGGGGGATTTTCGGATTCGTAGGAGCTCTCCTGCTCCTCGTCCAGGATGATCAGCCCCAGGTTCTCCAGCGGGGCGAACACAGCCGACCGGGTACCCAGCACGATGTGTGCCTCTCCCCGGCGGATGCGCTTCCACTGGTCGTATCGCTCCGTCAGCCGCAGGCCGCTGTGCAGCAGGGCCACCTGGTCCCCGAAGTAGGCGGAAAACCGCGCCATCATCTGGGGCGTCAGGGCGATTTCCGGCACCAGGATCATCACGGACCGGCCCTGGGCCAGCAGGGTCTGGGCCAGCCGGATATACACCAGGGTCTTGCCGCTGCCGGTGACCCCCTGCAAAAGGGTGACGCCGGGGCGGCCATCGCGGCACTGGGCCAGGATCTCGTCATAGGCCCGCTGCTGCTCATCGTTGAGGGTGATCTCCTCCGCCGCCGCGTCATAGTCCCGGCGGGAGATGCGGTACTCCTCCTGGCTGCGCAGGGACACCAGCCCCGCCCGCTCCAGGCTCCTGATGCCCTGCCGGGACACGCCGGTGTAGTAGCACAACTCCTGCACCACGGCGTCGCCGTATTTGGCCAGGAAGGCCACGGCGTCATACTGCCGGGCGGCGGATTTTTTCTTCCGCTCCATCCGCTCCAGGGCCTCCTCCGGCTCCAGGGCCAGGCAGGCGATCTGCACCACCCGGTCCTGGACCTTCCGGGAGCCCTGGGGCTCCATCTGCAGCAGTCCCCGCTTTTTCAGGGCCGACAGCACCCGCCCTCCGGTTTCCCCCAGGGCGGCGCACAGGTCGTCCCGCTCCATGGGGCCGTCCTGCAGCAGGCGGCAGGCCGCCGTCTCCCGCTCCGACAGGTCCTCCGGCAGGGGCTCCCCGGTCAGGGACCACATCTCCCGATAGCTATACCACACAGCGGCGGGCAGGATGGTGCGGATGGCGTCGTAAAACGTGCAGAAATACCGCTCCCGCATCCACAGGGCCAGGCGGATCTCCCGGTCCGTGATGACGGGCTCCCGGTCCACCACGGACCGGATGGGCTTGATGGGTTTGTCCGGCACCCCCTGCCCCAGGGCCAGCACGACCCCCTCGCTGACGCGGTTGCCCCGCCCGAAGGGCGCCAGCACCCGCATGCCCACGGCGATGTCCGTCCCCTGGGGGATCAGATAGTCATAGGGCTTGTCAATGGCATAGGTTGCCGCCGCCACAGCCACCTTGGCGATCTGCGGCATGGCGATTCCCCCTTCTGTCCCGTCACGCCTCGTCGGAAATGGCGGTGTCGATGGACTTGGCATCGAAGCGGCCCTCGGCCACCTCGTTGATGGCCAGGGTCACGGGCTTCTCGTCCAGGGGCTCGTCGTGGCGCTGGGCCTCGATAGCGATCTGGCGGGCCCGGCGGGCCACCACGTTCACCATCATATAGCGGTTGGGAATGTACTGGGTCAGCTTGTTCATAGCGGGATAGAGCATCATAATAGCATTACCTTCCTTTTGAGAAAAATTGTTAATCCTTGACCAAATGCATCCGCTCGGCGGGCTTGAAGTGCTCCACGCGGAAGATATCATTGAGCTCAGCGGCGGCGCGCTCCACGTCGTCGTTGATGATGAAATAGTCGTAATCCACGGCCAGGGCCATCTCGTCCCGGGCCCGGGTCAGCCGCTGGCGAATCTTGTCGGCGGAGTCGGTGCCCCGGTTCACCAGGCGGCGCTCCAGCTCCGACCAGGAGGGCGGAGCCAGGAAGATGCGCACGGCGTCGGGCCGCTTGGCATAAACCTGCTGGGCCCCCTGCACGTCGATCTCCAGCATCACGTCCCGGCCCTGATCCAGGGCCTCGTCCACGGGGATGCGGGGGGTGCCGTAAAAATTCCCGGCATAGCCCGCGTGCTCCAGCAGCTGATCCCGGTCGATCATCTTCAGGAATGCGTCGTCGTCGATGAAGTGATAGTGTACACCGTCTATCTCACCCTGGCGGGGTCCGCGGGTGGTGGCAGACACGGACAGAAACATATCCGGATGCTCCCTCATGGCGCTTTTGAGCACCGTGCCCTTTCCGCACCCGGACGGGCCGGAAAGAATGAATATTTTGCCTTGCTTTTCCAAAATCAGATCTCCTCCTGCATGAAATCCTCCGCCGACAGGCCCAGGCGGGGGCCCAGCTTCTCCGCCGGCAGGGCGGAGAGCACCACATGGTCGCTGTCCATCACCAGCACCGCCGCCGTTTTGCGGCCGTAGGTGGCATCAATGAGCATACCCCGGTCCCGGGACTCCTGGATCAGCCGCTTGATGGGGGCGGAATCCGGGCTCACCACGGCGATGAGCCGTCCCACGGACACCAGATTGCCGAAGCCGATATTCACCAGCTGCACAGCGGTCCCTCCCTTACTCGATGTTCTGCACCTGCTCGCGGATCTTCTCCACCTCAGCCTTCATGGCCACCACGTCCTGGGTCACGGCCAGGTCGTTGCACTTGGAGCCGATGGTGTTGCACTCGCGGTTGAACTCCTGCATCAGGAAGTCCATGTCCTTGCCGGTGGGCCGCTGGGCCTGCAGCATGGTCCGCAGCTGGGCCACATGGCTGCGCAGGCGGACGGTCTCCTCGTCCACGGCCACCTTGTCGGCGAAGATGGCGGCCTCGGTGAGGATGCGCCCCTCGTCGATGGTGGTGGAGGCCAGCACCTCCCGCATTTTCTTCTCCAGCCGCTCCCGATAGGCGGACACGGTCTGGGGCGACTGCCGCTCCACCCGGCCCACGGCGGTCTCGATGGTCACCAGGCGGCCCGCAATATCCTCCGCCAGGCGGCGGCCCTCCACGGCCCGCATATCGTTATAGGCGGCCAGGGCCTGGTCCAGCACCCGGCAGATATCGGCGGCCACGGTTTCCAGGTCCTCCTCGGCCTTGGACACCGTCAGCACATCCGGCAGCTTGGCCAGAGCCATGGGCGTGATCTCCCCCTCCAGGGAGAACATATCCCTCAGCTGGGTCAGGGCCTGGTAATAGCCCCGGGCCAGGGGCTGGTTCACCGTCACCACGGACACGTCCGCGGCGCTGGCATCGATGGTGACGAACACGTCCACCTTGCCCCGGGACACAGCGGCCCGGACATGGGCCTTCACGGCGTCCTCGGCAAATACGTAGGCGCGGGGCATTTTCACCGTGCAGTCCAGAAAGCGGTTGTTGACAGAGCGCACCTCCACGGTGATGTCCCGCTGGTGCAGGGTCTCTCTGGCCCGGCCGTAGCCGGTCATGCTTTTGACCAATGTAAACTCCTCCTATCTATCGTCCCTCAGCAGCAGAAATAGTATCCGCCGCCGCCAAACAGGCAGTTCATGCAGGCGCAGGCGGCGCAGAGGCTGGTGCAGTTGTCCCCGGCACAGCTGCCGGTGGACACATGCCCGTACCCGTTGGGGCGGTACGCCGCGCCGTTTCCGTTTATCATATCCAGGGCCCGCTGATATTCCGCATTGCCCGGGTCCATCTGCACCGCCGTCTCGTAATAGCGCCGGGCCTCGTCCATCCAGCCCCGCTTATAGCACACGGCCCCCTTCAGGAAGTTCCACTCCCCGTTGTGATCCGTCTGGGCGTTGAGCAGCTCCTCCGCCAGGTTCAGGTTCCCCTGGGAGATAGCCAGGCGGATCCGCTGCCACGCAGCGCCGTAGGCGCCGCTGTAGCCGGGATTGTACCCCGCGCCGTAGCCGGGATTGTACCCCGCGCCGTAGCCGCTCTGGCCGCCGGACTGGGCGGCCTTGCGCTGATTGCGGATGGTCTCGTAGGCCTCGTTGATCTCCTTCATCCGCTCCTGGGCCAGGTCCTCTAAGGGATTGTCGTGGTAGTTGTCGGGGTGGTATTTCCGGGCCAGGTTCCGGTAGGCTTTCTTCACTTCTTCGTCTGTGGCGGTGCTGGGGATGCCCAGCACCTGATAGGGATCGCGCATATCAGGCGCCTGCCTTTCGTTGTTTTCTTCTGTGTCCTTTGCGGAAAGTGCCGTTCAGCACCGCCGCGCCCACCGCGTACAGGCCCTCGTATACAACACTCTCGATAATGGCCCGCCAGGGGCCGAAATCCGCCAGTTCAAAGGCGGCGGCCATAGCCCGGACGGAGCTGTCCAGGGTGGCGGCCAGGGCCGCCCGGTCCTCCGCCGTCAGCGTGCCGCACTCGGCGTGAAATCGGTACACCAGTGGGTTATAGCTGCCGGACTTCACGTCTTTTTTCAGGTCGTCCGCCGCGTCCACCAGATAGATCCAGCGACCCAGGTGGTACAGCAGCTGCTCCAGCACCCGGCGGCGCACCGGGTCCGGCTCCTCCTCCGCCGCACCGGCCAGCAGCGCCGCAAAGGCGTCCGCCGCCCGGTCCATGGAGGGGCACCTCTCCCCTTCCAGCCGGGCCAGCTCCTCCAGGTGGGCCCGGGTCCGCTCATCGAAGCCGGGCCGCCTGGCCCGGGCCTTCCGATACGCCCGGCCCAGGGCCAGCAGCGCCGCGCGGTACGGCAGCCCCCGGAAAAAGCCGTGGTCCGCCACGCCGTCGGTCAGCTGCCACCAGGTGAGGATCACGCTCAGGTCCGCCGCGGTGTCGAAGGCGGACTGAGGCTCCAGGGCGTCGCAGCCCCGGATGGGGTGGGCCGGGCACCGGCAGTGCGCCGTGGGGCACTCCGGCTCCCGGGACAGCAGCATGGCCAGAAAGGCTAGGTCATAATTCAGGATCATCCGGGCCGCCAGGCCGTATCTCCGGCCCAGGCTGCGGCATAGGCCGCAGTAGGCCGCCTGGAACCGCTGCTTGTCCTCCGCCGTCAGATGTCCGTCCGACGGCCGCACATAACCGAACATCAGAACTCCCGGACGATGGTATAGGTCAGGGTGTCCCGCTTCCGGGCATAGCCGTCATACAGCTTGATGGGGATAAACGACACCGCCGCCGCCGCAATGGCCACGGCATAGCGCCAGCCCTCCGTCAGCCCCGCCGACAGGAAGTAGCCCAGCAGGAAAAACACCACCGGCAGCATATATACCAGCCAGGTCACCGCCAGGATAGCCCGGGTGGAGCTTTCCACCACCACCTTGTCTCCGGGGCGGACCCCCACGGGGTCCCGGGCCTCGGCATAGACGGAGGCCCCGGTCATGCCGCATCCGGCGCACTCCTCGCAGTCGTGTCCGCAGGCGGACTTGCGGGGCACGGAGATCTGCACATATCCGTCCCGAAGGATCTTTTCAACAGTTGCCACTTGTGTCATTTTGCTCAGTCCTTTCGCTTGGGGAAAAATCTCTGTTACGGCAGACGCTCCACGTCCACCACGATCTGATACGAGCCCTTGACGCCCACGTTGGCGTAGTTGGCCACCTGCACCGTCACCGGCACCGTGTGGACCCCCGGCTCCGTGATACCGCTGAGGTCCACGGTAATGCGCAGGTCCTCTGCGGTGATCTGGGCCATCTCGCTCTCCAGGCCCCGCAGGAGGATGTTCAGGCTCTCGGTCACCGGCACGGCGGAAAAGCCCTCCGGCACGTTTTCGCAGTTGAAGGCCGTCACGGTGACATTGCGCTCCGTGACCCCCGTGACCACGATGGTCACGGTGACCGGGCCCACGTTCTCCGCCAGGGTGGTACCCTCCGGGGCGGTGACGCTGTAGGTCAGGCTCTGGGAGGGCTGGAGGTCCTGCAGGTACAGGGTGTCCAGCACGATGGCGTCGATGGTGTCCAGCACGTCCTTCTCGCCCACCAGGGTCACCTTGTCCGGGGACACGGTATACTGTATCGTGTCCAGAGTGGACCCGGCGGCGGGGACGAAGTTGACCACCAGATCCACCTCCTTGGAGGTCTTTACCGGCAGGGTAGCCTGCACGGTCTTCACCTTGGAGCGGACGGCGGGGTTGTCGATCTTGATGTCGTTATAGTCATACAGCTCCCACTCCAGGGCCTGGACCACGGTGCGGTCGGCGCCGGAAATGTCCAGGGTCACCTTGGCATAGGCGATGTTCAGCAGATCGTCCCGCTGGCCCCGCAGGTTCAGCTCCGCCGGATCCAGGGTCAGCTCCCCGGCGGTGAAGCCCTTGGCGGTGCTGCCCACGATGTCGCAGCGGATGGGCACGGTCTTGCTGTCCATCTCGCCCACGGTAACGGTGACGCTGTAGGCGCTGGCGTGATCCACGGAAATTTTGCTGCGCTGGATGTCGTCCTGGAAGTACACCTGGTACGACAGGGTCTGCTGCCCGGTCTCCTGAATGGTGCTGGTGTCCGCCACGATGCGGACCTTGCTCTTGTCCAGCTTGAACAGCTCGCTGCTGGGGCCCTTGAGCACCAGGTCGATGGTGGTGTCATAGCCCGACAGCAGCATCAGGTTCTTTTCGGCCAGGCTGGTGTCCTCGCCGGAAAACTCCACGGGGACGTTGTTGACCTTCATGGTCACCTCCACGGAAAGCCCCCGGCCCACATAGACCCACAGGGCGATGGCCACTAAGATGGAGATGACGATGCGGATAACCTTGCGGCTCTTGTCGGGATTCTGGTTGGTGTTAGTCTTGGTTTCCATTCTGCTCCCCCTTTCTATGGGCGTGCAGCAGCTCCCGCAGGGACAGGCGGGGCTTGTCCGGCTCCTCCTCCGGCTGGGGCATCAGCTCGTTGCGCAGCAGCTGCCGGAGCGTCTCCGGCATCAGGTGCCGCTTCAGCATTCCGCCGATGGCCACGGAGATAGAGCCTGTCTCCTCCGACACGATGACCACCACCGCGTCGGAATTTTCGCTCATGCCAATGCCCGCCCGGTGGCGCATGCCCAGGTCCCGGCTGAGATTCACGTTCTTGGACAGCGGCAGCATGCACCCGGCGCCCAGGATCCGGCCCTGCCGGATGATAACGGCGCCGTCGTGCATGGGGGCCTTCACGAAGAAGATGTTCTTCAGCAGTTCGCTGGACACCGCCGCGTCCAGGGTGGTGCCGCTGCGGACGATCTCGTCCAGCAGCAGCTTCCGCTCGAACACGATCAGCACCCCCGTGCGGGTCTTGGCCATGTCGGTGCAGGCCGCCACGGTCTGGTCGATGGCCCGCTCCAGCTCAGTGGACTGCTGCTCCGGCTGGAAAATGCGCAGCAGGCGGATGTTCCGGCTGCCCACCTTCTCCAGCAGCTGGCGGATCTCCGGCTGGAACAGGATGATCAGGGCCAGAACGCCCCACTCCACCATGTGGCTGAGGATATAGTTCACGCCCCGCAGATTCAGGGCCGCCGGGGACGACAGCCACAGGGCCACCAGAAAGATCGCCACGCCCTTGAGGATATTCTCCGCCCGGGTGCTGCGCACCAGACAGAGGGTCTTATACACCAGATAGGCGATAATGGCCACGTCCAGCACATCCATGGGCCGGATCAGCGACAAATACCACCCGGCCCGCTCCAATACAGATACAATTGCTTCCATTTCAGGCGTCCCTTCCTTGCACATACCAATACGTATTTTACATTATATAAAATTTATTGGGAAAATGCAACAAAAACGTCTGTCAAAGCTCTACATTTTCACGAAGCACCCGGGACACGGCCCACACCAGGCGGTCCGCCTGGTCCAAGGTGTTGAAAAAAGACGCGCTGAGCCGCAGGGTGCCGGTGTCCAGAGTCCCTGCCGTGCGATGGGCCAGGGGCGCGCAGTGAAGCCCCGCCCGCAGGGCGATGCCCCGCCGGGCCAGGGCCTCCCCCACCGCCTCGCAGTCCCGGCCCTCCGTCACGAAGGACACCACGCCGGTCTGGTTCCGGAAGTCCCCGTCCCGGAGCACCCGGACCCCCGGCAGACTCTCCAGACCCCGGGCGGCCCGCAGGGCCACCTGCCGCTCCCGGGCGGCGATGCTCTCCACCCCCTGCCGCCGGACGAACCGGATGCCCTCCAGCAGTCCCGCGATACCCGGCATATTGTGGGTCCCGGGCTCCAGCCGGTCCGGCAGGTCCGGGGGCATATCCTGCAGGCGGGACATACTGCCGGTGCCGCCGTAGAGCAGGGGCTTCCCCTCCGCCCCGCACAGCAGCAGTCCCGTGCCCTGGGGGCCGTACAGACCCTTGTGACCGGGCATGGCCACAAAGGCCGCCCCCCACCCGGCCAGGTCCACCGGCAGCACCCCCGCCGACTGGGAGGCGTCCACGATCAGGGGCGTATCCGTCTCCCGGCAGCATCGGGCGATGTCCTCCACCGGCAGCACCGCCCCAAACACGTTGGAAACGTGGGTGCAGATCACGGCCCGGGGCCGCTTCTGCCGGATGGCCCGGCAAAATTCCTCCGCCGCCAGGTCCGGCCGGAAGGGCGGCGTGTCGATCACCGTCACGGAAAGCCCCGGGATGGCGTGCAGGGGCCGGGTGACGGCGTTGTGCTCATATCCGGAGATCACCACCCGGTCCCCGGGACCCAGCAAAGACCGGATGGCCAGGTTCAGGCCATGGGTGGCGCTTCCGGTGATGACGACGTTTTCCGGCTGGGGGACCCCCAGCAGCTCCGCCGCCTCCTGGCGGCACAGATAGGCCGTCTCCTCGGCCAGGTGGGAGGCCGGATAGCTCCCCCGGCCCGGGGAACTCATGGTGTGTGCCGCCCGGGCCATGGCCCGGCCCACGGCGGCGGGTTTTTCCAGGGTGGTGGCCCCGGCGTCGAAATAGATCATTGCGCCGCCTCCCGATACCCCTCCTGCGTATGATGATAAACGGCCAGGGGCGTAATCCCCGCCGATTTCAGACAAGACAGCGCCTGCTCCAGCGTCCCGGGCCGCAGCCGCACCCCATAGGCGCAGCCCCGGTCCGTCAGTCCCACAGGGGCGCGCATCAGCGCGCTCCGGATGCCGCAGCCGCCAAGGGAGCGCACCATGTGCTGAGCCTGTGTGATGGAGCGGGCCAGCAAAAGTTCATGGTCCATGCATATACCTCCTCACAGGGCAGTCTATGCCCGCCGCGCCCCGCAGGTGCATAAAAGCGCCCCGGCAGAACCGGGGCGCACTTGTTGCGGCTTTTCAGTTTTTCGTCACCGTACCGTCGATGTGGACGGTGCACACCTGCCAGGGCAGGTCCCGGCCGCACTGCTCCAGGGCCCGCCGGGCGGCCATCTCCAGCCCGCCGCAGCAGGGCACCTCCATCCGCAGCACCGTCACGGAGCGGATGTTGTTGCTGCGGAGGATCTCCGCCAGCTTCTCGGTGTAGTCCACGCCGTCCAGCTTGGGGCAGCCGATGAGGCATACCCGGCCCGCCAGGAACCGGCTGTGGAAGTCGGCATAGGTGAAGGCCGTGCAGTCCGCCGCGATCAGCAGCTCCGCCCCCTCGAAATACGGGGCGCGGGTGGGGACCAGCTTGATCTGCACCGGCCAGTTGGTCAGCTGGCTCTCCGTCTCCCGGCCGGGTGCCGGGGCGGCGGGCTTTTTGTGGGCCAGCTGGCGGATGGCCGCGCCGGGGCAGCCGGTATGGGGCCGGTTCCTGGCGGCCTGAGCCGCCTTCACCGCCGCCTCGTCATAGGCGGGGGCCTCCCGCTCCTCAAAGGTAATGGCCCCGGTGGGACAGGCCGGCAGGCAGTCCCCCAGCCCGTCGCAGTAGTGCTCCCGCATGAGCTTAGCCTTGCCGTCCACCATGTCGATGGCGCCCTCGTGGCAGGCCCTGGCGCAGGCCCCGCAGCCGTTGCACTTGTCCTGGTCTATGTGAATGATCCTGCGAATCATGAAATGATTCCTCCTTATTTTATGGTACATCCGGCAGTATACGCCGGAATCCGGTATTTGTCTGTTGCAATTGCTACATTTTTCGGATTGGAAATATCTGACCGGGCAGGCGCTGCGGCGCGGGATACGTTTGGGAAATTATGCACGCCAATTGACGGCTTTTTCATCTTTTCCCGGCAAATTCCCGGTTTTTATTGACTTTATTTCTGCATACATGGTAAAATAACTTTTGTATGAAGTTTTTTGCGCCGTGTGCGAAAAAATCTTAACATTCACGCTATGTGTGTGAGAGAGGAATGAGGAACCCCCATGGTCATGTGTATCTTTTTGTTCCTGCTGTGGCTGATCCTGAACGGAAAAGTCACGCTGGAGATCTGCCTGTTCGGCGTGGTGGTCACGGCGGCGGTCTACGCGTTCTGCGTGGCTGCCCTGGGCTGCCGGCCTCAGACGGAGCGGCGTTTTCTGAAGCGCCTGGGCGGCTATGTTGTCTACGGTGCGATCCTTGTGCGGGAGATCATCCGGGCCAACCTGGCTGTGATGCGGGTGATCTGGTCCCGGAAGCCGGACTATCACCCTGCCATCGTCCGGGTCCACGCGCCCCTGGAAAAGCCCGTCTCCCGGATGCTGCTGTCCAACTCCATCACCCTGACCCCCGGCACTGTGACGGTGCGCCAGGAAGGAGAGGACTACCTGGTGCTGTGCCTGAATAAGGCTCATGCCGCCGACATCCCGGATTGGAGTCTGACCCGGCTCCTGCGGAAAATGGAGGGCCCGGAATGGAACTGATCCAACAGTGCTATCACGATCTGTTCTGGGGCGCTCTGGTGCTTCTGGGTCTGGGCCTGCTGGCAGTGATGGTGTATATCATCCGGGCCAGGCTGACGGTGGACCGCATCATCGGCATCAACCTTACCGGCACGCTGGTGGCCATTATCATCGCCATCCTGGCCTATCTGCTGGGGGAGGACTACCTGGTGGACGTGGCCATCGTGTATGTGGTGCTGTCGTTTATCGCGGTGATGCTGCTGTGCCGCATTTACATCAACCTGTACCAGTACAAGCGGCAGGACGAGAGGGAGGACGAATCGCATGATCGGTGAATGGATCCGCTTCGGCCTGGCGGCTCTGTGCGTGCTGGCCGGGTGCTTCGCCCTGCTGACCGCCATCGTGGGCCTGTTCCGCTTTGACTTTTCCCTGAACCGGCTCCATGCCGCCTCCATAGCCGACACCCTGGGTCTTTCCCTGCTGGTGCTGGCGGTGATGCTGGCGGTGGGCCTGCGCCCGGTGCTGTGGAAGCTGCTGCTGATGGTGATCCTCCAGTGGTGCACCTCTCCCCTGTCTGGCCATATGCTGGCCCAGTTTGAGTACCGGGTGAACCAGAATCTGGAGCAGCACCTGGAGCTGCCCGACGGAGAACAGGAGGACAGAGCATGAGCACGACCTTCCGCATTCTCCTGCTGGCGGGGCTGGTGATCTGCGCCGTGGCCACGGCGCTGGTGCGAAAGCCCATGCGGGCTGTTATCATCTATATGGCCTATTCCATTATCATGTCCGTGGTGTGGCTGCTGCTGGAATCCCCGGACCTGGCCATCACCGAGGCCGCCGTGGGCGCGGGGATCACAGGCATCCTGTTCTTCCTGACCCTGCGGCGTATCAACCTCATTGACAAGGACGCGGAGCACGAGGCCCGCAGAGAGGAGGACCACCATGACGACACCCTCTGAGCCCTCCCTGGTGCAGCTCTGGCTCCACGGCGGCCTGGACCTGTCCGAGCAGCTGCAAAAGGAGCCTCCGGAGTGTCCGGCTGAAAACGTCTCCGCTCATCCGACCCCCCGCCGGGACCGGACGCTGGTGGAGCAGGGAGTCCACCGGTCCCTGCGGCTGTACAACGTGCTGGCAGGCCTTCTGTGCGTGGTGCTGTCGGCCCTCATGCTGCTGACGGCGGCGGACCTGCCCCCCTACGGCTCCGACACCGCCCCCACCGTCAACGAGGTGGCCCGGCGCTATGTGGAGCAGGGCACGGAGGAGACCGGCGCGGTGAACACCGTGGCGGGCATGATCCTGGACTACCGTGCCTTCGATACCCTGGGCGAATCCTTTGTGCTGTTCACCGCCATGTGCGCCGTGACCATCCTGCTCAACCGCTCCGGCAAAAAGCGCTGGCTCCGGCAGCCCGACGTGGTGGACTATGCCTCGGACCCCATTGTGGCCCCCATGTGCAGGTTCCTGATCCCGGTGATCCTGGTGTTCGGCATTTACATCCTGCTCAACGGCCACCTGTCCCCCGGCGGCGGCTTCTCCGGCGGCTCCATTCTGGCGGCCGGACTGATGCTGTTTGCCATGGTGTGGGGCGACGGTGCGGCCTCCGCCGTGCTGCGGCCCCGGCGGCTCCAGACGGTGGTGCTGTGCTCCCTGGGCTTTTACTGCCTGGCCAAGAGCTACTCCTTCTATACCGGCGCCAACCACCTGCACTCCATCATCTCCCCCGGCACCCCCGGGCGCATCCTGTCCGCCGGACTGATCCTGCCCCTGAATGTGGCCGTGGGCTTCGTGGTGTGCTGCACCATGTATAGCTTCTATATGTATTTCAGAAGGGGGGAGCTGTGATGCTGAAGGCCCTCGCTTCCAACTATGAGCTGGTGGTGGCCATTCTGGTGTTCGTCATCGGCTTCTGCATGCTGCTGTTCGACCGGAATCTGCTGAAAAAGGTCATCGGCCTGGACATTATGGATTCCGGCGTGTTCCTGCTGCTGGCGGACCGGGGCTATATCACCGGCCGCACCGTTCCCATCATCGTGGACGGCGTCACCTCTATGGAGCACTACGTCAACCCCATCCCCGCGGGCCTGGTGCTGACGGGCATCGTGGTGTCCGTCAGTGTGTCGGCTGTGATGCTGTCCCTGACCGTCCGCATTTACCAGACCTACCGCACCCTGGACATGGACAAGCTGTATATGATGATGTCCCACAAAAAGCGGCAGAAGGAGGACGGCGAGCAATGAGCTTTGTGCAGAATTTTCCCTTCTTCTCCATCATTCTGTCCCTGGTGTGCGCCGTGGTGTCCTTTGCCGCCAACGCCCGGTGGGCCCGGCGGCTGAGCATCTTCCTGCTGTCTGCCAGCGTGGTGCTCCAGGGCTCCCTCCTGGTCTACTGCACCGTTCACCACGTTCGCTACTCCTATATGATGGGTCACTACCCCGCCCCCTGGGGCAACGAGCTGACGGCAGGGATCCTGGAGTCCTTCCTGGCCATGCTGTTTGCCGGGGTCATGCTGCTGAGCGTGCTGGGCGGTATGCGCCGCATCCTGCAGGACGTTCCAGCCGACAAGCAGAAGCTCTATTGGGTCATGGTGGACCTGGCCCATGTGGCGCTGGTGGCCCTGTGCTACACCAACGACATTTTCACCGGCTATGTGTTCATCGAGGTGCTGACCATCGCCTCCTGCGCCCTGCTGTCGGTGCGCCGGGGCGGGCGCGCCCTGATCGCCTCCGCCCGGTACATGATCTTCGCCCTGATGGGCTCCGGCCTGTTCCTGATCGGCGTCATCTTCACCTATTCCGTCACCGGCCACCTGCTGTTCCCCCAGCTGCACACCGCCATCGCGGACCTATGGGCCTCCGGCGGGCACCGGTTCTCCGTGACCATGTCCCTGGGCCTGATAACGGCGGGACTGGCCATCAAAAGCGGCCTGTTCCCCTTCCACCTGTGGATGCCGGATACCTACGGCCAGGCCACCCCGGCCTCCTCTGGCATCCTGTCCGGCGTGGTGTCCAAGGGGTATATCGTGTTTCTCATCAAGGTCATCTACCAGGTCATCGGCATTGACGTGTTCGCCGCCTCCGGCATCCAGACGGTGCTGCTGCTGTTCGGCATCGGCGGCATGATCGCCGGGTCCGTCTCCGCCATTTTCGCCCGGCGGCTCACCACCATGATTGCCTTCTCCTCCGCCGCCCAGATCGGCTACATCTACATGGGCCTGGGCATGGGAACGGAGGCCGCCCTGGGGGCGGTGCTGTTCCAGATCGTGTCCCATGCCCTGACCAAGCCCATGCTGTTTCTGTCCGGTGCGAACCTGATGGCCGTCTCCGGCGGGCATCAGGACTTCAACAGCCTCCGGGGTGCCGCCCACCGGGACCCCGCTGCCGGCTGCGTATTCACCGTGGGAGCCCTGTCCATGGTGGGCATTCCCATCTTCGCGGGCTTCATCCCCAAGCTGTACTTTGCCGCCGCGGCCTTCCATATGGGCTGGCGGACCTGGGCGGTGCTGCTGGCGCTGGCCCTGTCCACCCTGCTGAACGTGCTGTATTTCCTGTACACCACGCTGCTGCTCTGGGTGCCGGAGGCCGGAGAAAAGCGGGACCGCCGCCTGAAATGGGCCGCCGTGCCGGGCCTGGTGTTTGCGGCCCTGAACATCGCTGTTGGCCTGCGGTCCTACGGGCTCATGGACCTGTTCCGCCAGGGCATGGACCTGTTCTGTCAGTGAAAGGGAGGAGACGAATATGTTATATCTGATTCTCCTGCTGCCGCTGGCTATGGCGGCCCTGAGCCTGATCCGGAACGACCGGGTCCGCACGGTGATCCTATCCGTGGGCCAGGCCCTGCTGCTCGCGCTGCTGATTGCTGCCTGCACCCTGGGCGACACGGCCACACCGGTGTGGCACATGACCGCCGACCTGACGTTTTCCCTGCGGCTGGACGGCCTGGGCCGGTTCTTCTGTCTGCTGACCGCCGTGTGCTGGCTGCTGACCATCCCCTACGCCTCCGTCTACATGACCCACGAGGGGCACCATCCCCGTTTCTACGCATTTCTGATGCTGACGGAGGCGGCGGTGCTGGGCGCGGCCCTGGCGGCGGATCTGGTAACTCTGTACCTGTTTTATGAGCTCACCACCCTGCTGTCCTTCCCCCTGGTGCTGCACACCCAGCGGCCCAAGGCCCTGCTGGGCGCGGTAAAATACCTGTACTACTCCGTCTGCGGCGGCTTCATCGCCCTGTTCGGCGTGGTGCTGCTGGCCCAGCAATCCTCCCTGGCCTTTCTCCGTGGCGGCTATTTCCAGACGCTCTCTCCTACCCTGCTGGCTGCGTCGTTTCTGATGCTGCTGGGCTTCGGGGCCAAGGCGGGTCTGTACCCCCTGCACAACTGGCTGCCCTCGGCCCATCCCGTGGCCCCGGCTCCGGCCCATGCTCTGCTCTCCGGCATCATCGCCAAGGTGGGGGCCATCGCCGCCATCCGGGTCATTTACTTCACCGTGGGCGCGGAGGCCCTGCGGGGCACCTGGGTCCAGACCGTGTGCATCGTTCTGACCCTGGTGACCATTTTCATGGGCTCGTTTATGGGCTGCACGGAAAACGGCCTGAAAAAGCGTCTGGCCTATTCCAGCATTTCCCAGATCTCCTACGTGCTGCTGGGCGTATTCCTTATGACTCCGGTGGGTCTGCTGGGGGGGCTTTTGCAGCTGCTGTTCCACGCCCTGGCCAAGATCGGCGTGTTCCAGTCCGCCGGCTCCATCATTTTCCTGACGGGCACGGAAACCATCGACGGCTTCCCGGGTCTGGGCCGCCGGATCCCCGTCACCATGGGCTGCTTCGCCGCCCTGGCTCTGTCCCTGGTGGGCATCCCCCCCTTCGGCGGCTTCTTCAGCAAATGGTATCTGGCTCTGGGAGCCCTGGACGGCATGTCCGCCCCCCTGTGCTATATCATTCCGGCGGTGCTGCTGATCTCGGCGCTTTTGACGGCAGCCTATCTGTTTCCGCCGCTGTGCCGCGCCTTCTTTCCGGGGCAGGATTTCCCGGCCCAGAGCCGGGTCCGGGAGCCGCTGCTGCTGGTGCTGTCCCTGGCACTGTTCGCCGCAGCCAGCCTGATCCTGGGCCTGCTGTCCGGCATCACTGTCCCCGTGATGGAGCACATCACCGGGTCCATTCTGTAAGGAGGTGCGCCATATGAACGGAATCCTTCTCCTGCTGCCGGTGTTTCTGCCGCTGGTGCTGGGTCTGCTGTCCTATTTCCTGCCCATCCGCAGCGAGAGCTGCCGCCGCCTGGTATACAGCCTCCTGATCCTGGGCACCACGGCCTTGGCCTGGGCGGCCATCCTCCTGTGCGATGACGGCACCTTCACCCTGCTGCACTTTTCCCACCGGCTGACCATCGCCTTCCGCATGGACGGCGCGGCCCGGCTGTTTGCCGGACTGTCGGCCACCCTCTGGCCCTTCACCATGCTCTATGGCTTTGACTACATGCGCCACGAGAAGCATCTGCATATGTTCTGGGCTTTCTTCACGGCCTCCTTCGGCGTGACCCTGGGCATCGCCTTCTCCGCCAATATGATGACCATGTACCTGTTCTATGAGCTGCTGACCCTGGCCACCCTGCCGCTGGTGATGCAGCCCATGACCAGGGCCGCCAAAAAGGCCGGCATCAAGTACCTAGTCTACTCCATCTCCGGCGCGGCCCTGGCGTTTATCGGCCTGGTGTTCCTGGCCATCCACGATGCGGTGGACTTCACCCTGGGCGGCCATCTGGCAGGCTATGACGGAGATCTGTCCATGCTGCTGGCGGTGTTTGCCCTGTCCTTTGTGGGCTTCGGCGTCAAGGCCGCCATCTGGCCGCTGCACGGCTGGCTCCCCTCGGCGGCGGTGGCCCCCACCCCCGTCACGGCCCTGCTCCACGCGGTGGCGGTGGTAAAGGCCGGTGCCTTCGCCTGCATCCGCCTGATCTATTACAGCTTCGGCCCGGACATTCTGTCCGGTACCTGGGCCCAGCAGCTGGCGCTGCTGCTGCCCATCATCACCATTGTATACGGCTCCTGTATGTCCCTGAAGCAGCGGCACTTCAAGCTGCGGCTGGCCTATTCCACGGTGTCGAACCTGTCGTACATCCTGTTCGCCGCCGCCCTGATGACCACCCAGGCCCTGGCCGCCTCGTTCCTGCACCTGATCGTCCACTCGGTGGTGAAGATCATGGCCTTCTTCACCGCCGGTGCGGTGCTGCACTACGCCCACCGGGAGTATGTGCCCCAGCTGGAGGGCCTGGGCCGGTATATGCCGGTGACCTTCGCCTGCTTCACGGCGGCGGCCTGCGCCCTGACGGGGATCCCCCCCTTCAACGGCTTTGTCAGCAAGTGGTACATCGCCCAGGCGGCGGTGGACACCGGCGCGGCGCTGCCGCTGGTGGGCTTCGCAGCTCTGCTGGTGTCGGCCCTGCTGACGGCGGTGTATATGTTCCAGGTGGTGCTGAAAGCCTGGTTCCCCCGGACGGAGGCCCCGGCCATTCCGGAGGGCTCCGCTCATGAGGCGGGCTGGATGATGACCGTCCCCACCGCCATCCTGGCGGCAGCCTGCCTGCTGATGGGCCTGTTCCCCCAGTGGCTGCTGGACGTGATCGGAAAGGCGGTGGGCCTGTGATGCTGCTTCTTCTGATCCTGCTGCCCCTGGCGGGGGCCCTTCCCCTGCTGCTGACCCGCAGCGAAAGCGAATCCGGGCTGGGTCGCTGGTCCTGCGCCGTCACGGGGCTGACGCTTCTTGTGATGGTGCTGGCTGTATGCACCCGGTTCGGCGAATCCCTGGATATCCCCCTGTGCGGCATCCGCTTCACCCTGGACGGCTTCCGGTGCATCTATGGGCTGGTGGTGAGCTTCATGTGGTTCGTGTCAGCCCTGCTGACGCCCCAGTATTTCCGGGGCCATCACCATCTGCGGCGCTACCACTTCTTCTTCCTGCTGTGCCTGAGCTTCACCATGGGCGTGTTCCTGTCGGCGGACCTGTACACCACCTTCCTGTTCTTCGAGCTGATGAGCCTCAGCTCCTATGCCTGGGTGGTGCAGGAGGAGTCCCCCGACGCCCTGGACGCGGGAAAGACCTATCTGACCATTGCGGTGCTGGGCGGCCTTGTGACCCTGATGGGCCTGTTCCTGCTGTACCGCCTTACCGGCACCCTGGTCATTGCCGACCTGCCCGGCCTCTGCGCCGGGGTGGCGGACCGCTCCCAGCTGTGGGCGGCGGCGCTGTGCATCCTCTTCGGCTTTGCGGCCAAGGCGGGCGTGTTCCCGCTGCACATCTGGCTGCCCAAGGCCCACCCGGTGGCCCCAGCCCCGGCCAGCGCCCTGCTGTCCGGCGTCCTCACCAAGGCGGGCATCTTCGGTGCCCTGATCATCACGGCGGACCTTCTCCCCGGCGAGCACCGGTGGGGCGTCCTGCTGCTGGCGCTGGGGGCGGTGACCATGGTGCTGGGCGCGGCCATCGCCGTGTTCTCCAACAACCTCAAGTATATTCTGGCCTGCTCCTCCCTGTCCCAAATCGGCTTTATCCTGGTGGGCACGGCGGCGCTGGCCCTGCTGGGGCAGCACAACGCCCTGGCCGCCCACGGCACGGTGCTGTATATGATGAACCACTCCCTGGTGAAGCTGACCCTGTTTCTGCTGGCCGGCGTGGTGTACTGCAACACCCACGCCCTGGACCTGAACCAGATCCGGGGCTTCGGCCGGGGCAAGCCCCTGCTGCATATCCTGTTTCTGTGCGGGGCCTGCTCCCTGGCGGGTATCCCGGGCTTCCTGGGGTATATCAGTAAGACCCTGGTCCACGAATCCCTGGTGGAGCTGGCCGCCGAAAGCGGCAGTCTGGGCGTTACGGCGGTGGAGTGGCTGTTTCTGTTCTCCGGCGGCCTGACGGCGGCGTATCTGACCAAAATCTACGCGGCGCTGTTCTGGCAGAAGCCCGCCGCCTCCACCGGCAGGACCTGGGGCACCCCCGCCACCACGGCGGCGCTGATCCTGGCGGCGCTGCCTCTGCCGGTGCTGGGACTGCTGCCCCATGTACTGGCGGAGCCGGTGGCCGCCCTGGCCCTGCCCTTCGTGGGCGGACACCCCTTCGGCCACGCCGTTCACTACCTGGCCTGGGAAAATCTCAAGGGCGTGGCCATCTCCCTGACCATCGGCATGGCGGTGTACTTCCTGTTCATCCGCCTGGTGCTTATGGACCGCCGGGAGGGCCAGGTGGTGTACCTGGAGCGCTGGCCCCGCTGGCTGAGCCTGGAGGACCGGGTATACCGCCCGGCTATCCGGGGCCTGTACCGGGTGCTGAACGTGGTGATGCGGGCGGTATGCGACGCGCTGGACTTCCTGGTGCTGGTGGCCCGGCGGACCTTCCTGCGGGACTCCCGTCCCCGCCGCCGGAAATCCCCCCGCAGCGCCGTGCTCCACGCCATGACCCACGGCGGACAGCGCACGGAGCAGGAGGCCGCCGACCGGCTGGGCACCATCCTGGACACCATCCGCCGGATGGAGGGCAGCCTGTCCTATGCCCTGCTGATGGCCTGCCTGGGATTGTGCGTCGTCCTGGTGTGCATCCTGCTGTACGTTTTCTGATTGCAAAAGAGCTGCCGCAGCCTCGCGGCAGCTCTTTTGTTTGCGCAGGAAACAGTTGTATTTGCCCGGTTGGTGTGATATACTGCTATATTGATATGATAGCATTCCGGGGGCGTGTACCCCCGTGAGAAATGAGGGATTGTATATGAAAATCGTAGTGTTGGCCGGCGGCCTCAGCACCGAGCGGCAGGTATCTCTGACCAGCGGCACCGGCGTGTGCCGCGCCCTGCGGGAGCGGGGCCACCAGGCCATCCTGGTGGATATGTTCCTGGGGCTGGAGGATTACAACGGCAGCCTGGCGGATATCTTCGACGCGCCGGACGGCCTGTGCGGCGACAACCGGGTCCACTCCACCGAGCCGGACCTGGAGGCCGTGCGCCGCAGTCGCCGGGATCAGGGCCCTTCCATGCTGGGCAAGGACGTTCTGACGGTGTGCGCCATGGCAGACCTGGTGTTCCTGGCCCTGCACGGCGCCTGCGGCGAGGACGGACGGATTCAGGCCACCCTGGACCTGCTGGGCGTGCCCTATACCGGCAGCGGCTATCTGGGCAGCGGCATGGCCATGGACAAATCCGTCACCAAGCGCATCATGGACGCCGCCGGTGTACCCACCGCCCCCTGGCACGACGTGCGCTATACCCGGGAGGACATTCCCCGTCTGGCCCGGGAGCTGCCGGTGCCCTGCGCCGTGAAGATCATCAACGGCGGCAGCTCCATCGGCGTGGAGCTGCCGGACACCCGGGAGGAGCTGGCCCAGACCCTGGAGCGGATGCTGGCCTACGGAAACCACGTCATCGTGGAGAAGAAGATCAAGGGCCGGGAGATCCAGGTGGCCGTTCTGGGCGACACCTATCTCCCCGCCGTGGAGATCATCCCCCGGGGGGCCTATTTCGACTATTTCTGCAAGTATCAGAAGGACGGCGCCCAGGAGATCTGCCCCGCCCCCATCACCCAGGAGCAGTGGCGCACCGTGGGCGAGCTGGCCCTGCGCCTGCACCGGGCCCTGGACCTGGGCGTCTATTCCCGGGCGGACTTCATTCTGGATGAGGAGGGGAACTTCTGGTGCCTGGAGATCAACACCCTGCCCGGCATGACCCCCACCAGCCTGGTGCCCCAGGAGGCGGCCCAGGTGGGCCTGAGCTACGGCGACCTGTGCCAGCGCATTGTAGACGAGTCCCTGGCCCTGCGCAAGGGAGGCCGGGCATGAGGCCCCTGCCGGCGGCGGACATCTGCCGTGCCGTAGGCGGGACCTTCCTTCAGACCGGCGGCGGCACCGTCACCGGCATCACCAGCGACAGCCGCCAGATCGCCTCCGGCGACCTGTTCATCCCCCTGGTGGGAGCCCGGTTCGACGGGCATGACTACATCGACACGGCCCTGTCCTCCGGAGCGGTCGGCTGCCTGTGCAGCCGGCAGCCGGAGACCCTGCTGCCCGGCAAGTTTTATATTCAGGTCCAGGATACCACGCTGGCTCTGGGCGCTCTGGCAGCCTGGTACCGGGGGCTGTATGACATCCCCGTGGTACAGGTCACCGGCTCCGCCGGAAAGACCACCACCAAGGAGATGATCGCCTCGGTGCTATCCCGGCATTTCCGGGCCCTGAAAACCCAGGCCAATCTCAACAACCACATCGGCACGCCCCAGACCCTGCTGCGGCTGGAGCCCTGCCATCAGGCGGCGGTTATCGAAACGGGCATGGACCACTTCGGCCAGATCCGCTATATGGGCAGCTTAGTGCAGCCCACCATCGCCGTGATCACCAACGTCGGCGACGCCCACATTGAAAACCTGGGCGGCACCCGTCAGGGGACCCTGCGGGCCAAGTGCGAGATTTTCGACCACCTGCGCCCCGGCGGCCTGGCAGTGCTGTGCGGCGACGATGCATTGCTCAACGGCCTGGACCTGCCCTTTGAGACCCTCCGCTGCGGCAGGAGCGAACACTGCAATGTCCGGGTCACGGACATCGTCCGCCGGGGCATCGACGGCCTGGACTGCACCGTCACCACCCCCCGCCGCAGCTACCGGCTGTCCATCCCCTCCCCCGGGGACTACATGATCTACTCCGCCTCCATGGCCGTGGCCATCGGCGAATATCTGGGCCTGTCGGAGCAGGAGATCGTCGAGGGCGTGGCCGGGTATGTGTCCACCGGCTCCCGTATGCGGCGCATCCGCCTGCCGGAGGACCGGCTCATCATCGACGACTGCTACAACGCCAATCCCCAGGCCATGGAAGCGGCGCTGGAAATCCTGGCGGACACCGCCTGCCGCCGCCGGGTGGCGGTGCTGGGCGACATGGGGGAGCTGGGCCCCATCAGCCGGGACGCCCACCTGCAGGTGGGCCGCACCACCGCCCGGCTGGGGCTGGACGCGGTGATCGCCATCGGCCCCAAGGCCGCCGCCATCGCCCAGACTGCCGGTCCCCGGGCGCAGCATTTCGCCGCCATTGAGGAGGCCCTTCCGGCCCTGCGCCGGGAATTCACCCCCGGCACCGCCGTGCTGGTGAAGGCGTCCCACGCCATGGAATTCGGCAAAATTGTCAGTGAATTGGAAAAAATGTAACGAATCGGCCATATGATAGATATCAGCGTAACCGACCTGGTCAAGTCCTTTGACCTGGAAAAGAAAATACTGGACGGTGTGTCCTTCCAGATCGACACCGGTGAGCGAGTGGGCCTGCTGGGCAAAAACGGCGCGGGGAAATCCACGCTGTTCAACATCCTCACCGGGGAGCTGGACTATGACTCCGGCCAGGTGCTCATTGCACCGGGCCGCCGGGTGGGCCTGATCTCCCAGATCCCGGTGTATCCCGCGGGATACACCGTGGAGGACGTTCTGCGCTCCGCCTTTCAGCGCACCACCGCCCTGAAGGAGGAGATGGACCGCCTGACCCGGCAGATGGAGCAGGGGGACAGCGATCCCCAGACCCTGCGGCGCTACGGCGAGCTCACCGCCCGGTTCGAGGGCCTGGGCGGCTATGACACCGACACCGCCGTCAACAAGGTCTCCAACGGCCTGTCCATCGACGGCGATATGCGGCGGAGACTGTTCGACCAGCTGTCCGGCGGGGAGAAAACCCGGGTGAACCTGGGCCGTCTGATCCTGGAGGACACGGACATCCTCCTGCTGGACGAGCCCACCAACCATCTGGACCTGCAGGCCACCGAGTGGCTGGAGGACTATATCCGCTCCTTCCGGGGCACCGTGGTCACCATCTCCCACGACCGCTATTTCCTGGACCGCACCGTCACCCGCATCATTGAAATTCTGGACGGCAAGGCGGAGTTTTACAGCGGGAACTACAGCTTTTATGCCATTGAAAAGGAGCGCCGCTATCAGGAGCGCATGAAGCAGTATCTGAAGGAGCAGGCCAAGATCCAACAGCTGGAGAAGGCGGCGGAGCAGATGCACCTGTGGGCCTTTATGGGCAACGACGCCCTGCACAAGCGGGCCTTTTCCATGGAAAAGCGCATTGAGCGCATGCGCACCGTGTCCAAGCCCACCCGGGCCAAGAAGATGGACGCCCGCTTCGCCAGCCGGGAGTTCCGGGGCGACGAAGTACTGCAGCTGAAGGGCGTGTCCAAGTCCTTCGGTGACCGCACCCTGTTTTCCGACGTGTACCTGCGGGTGGAGGGCGGCGAGCGCATCGCCTTTCTGGGAGAAAACGGCGCAGGGAAAACCACCCTGCTGAACATGATCACCGGGGCCGAGCCCGTGGACAGCGGCATCATCCGCATGGGGCCCGCCATCCGGGCGGCCTATCTGCCTCAGATCATCCACTTTGAGCACCCGGAGCGCTCCTTGCTTGACACCATGCTCTATGAAAAGAAGGGCATGACGCCCCAGACCGCCCGCAACCGCCTGGCGGCCTATCAGTTCCAGGGGGAGGACGTGTTCAAAAGCGTGTCGGTCCTCTCCGGCGGCGAGCTCAGCCGCCTGCGGCTGTGCATGCTCATGGACGAGGAGATCAACTTCCTGATCCTGGACGAGCCCACCAACCACCTGGATATCGCCTCCCGGGAGTGGATCGAGGAGGCGGTGGAGGCCTTCGACGGCACCCTGCTGTTCGTGTCCCACGACCGGTATTTCATCAACCGCTTCGCCACACGGGTCTGGGAGCTGGCGGAGGGTACCATCAACGACTATCCCATGGGCTTTGCCCAGTACCGGGCTGCCAAGGCGGAGGAGAAAAAGCCCGCCCCCGCCCCGGTCCAGAAGAAAAAGCAGGACACCCGGCCCCCTCGGGCCGGACGGGAAAAGCAGGCCGCCCGCCGCCAGCTGACCATCTGCGAAACCGGCATCTCCAAGCTGGAGGAGCGCTGCCGCCAGCTGGACGCCGAAATGGAACAGAACGCCTGCGACGTGGAAAAGCTCCAGGAGCTGTATCGGGAAAAGCAGAATGTGGAGGCTCAGCTGGAGCAAGAGATGGCCCGCTGGGAGGAGCTGTCTCTGCAATTGGAGGAATAATCAGGAGGACCATTATGCGTGATATTTTGTGTATGTACTACTCCCGCACCGGCGCCACCCGCCAGGCCATGACGGAGATCGCCCAGGCCCTGGATGCGGAGCTGGTGGAGCTTACCGACGGTGTGGACCGCCAGGGCGCCCGGGGCTATCTCCGCTCCGGCATGGACGCCATGCGCCGGGCCACCCTGCCGCTGGCCCCCTATGAAACGGAGCGCCCCCTGTCCGAATACCGGCTGGTGATCCTGGGCACCCCCGTGTGGGCGGGCCGCTGCGCCTCCCCGGTCCGGGCGCTGCTGAAGCGCCGGGGTCTGGAGCTGGAAAGGGTAGCCTATGTGCTGACCCGGAAAAGCTCCCGGAAGTATGAGGAGATTTATGAGCAGATGGACCAGTACACCGCCCGGCCCCACCTGCTGGAGGTATCCCTGCGGCCGGGAGCCGTGGGATATGAGTTCTGGCGGGACAAGCTGGTGGGCGAGGTGCGCCGCTATCTGGACGCCCAGTAAGGAGTCCGTATGCTGGAGAAATTACAAGCCATCGCCCGGCGGCTGGACCAGGTGGAGCGCCAGCTGTCCGACCCGGCGATATACGCCGACCGGGAGATGCTCACCCGCCTGAGCCGGGAGCAGAAGGAGCTGACCCCCATTGCAGCCGCCTTCCGGGCCTGGCAGCAGGCGGAAGACGACTGTGCCCAGGCCCAGGAGCTGCTGACGGACCCCGAGATGCGGGAGCTGGCCCAGGAGGAGCTGCGCCGGGCACGCCAGGAGCGGGACCGCCTGTCGGAGGAGCTCAAGCGCCTGCTGCTGCCCCGGGACCCCAACGACGACCGGAACGTCATCCTGGAGGTCCGGGCCGGCATCGGCGGCGAGGAGGGGGCCCTGTTTGCGGCGGACCTGCTGCGGATGTACGCCCTGTATGCCGAGCGCCGGGGCTGGAACATGGAACTGGTGTATGAAAACACCACGGAGCTGGGCGGCGTCAAGGAGGCCAGCGCCACCATCGAGGGACAGGGGGCCTGGTCCCGCCTGAAATTCGAGGCCGGGACCCACCGGGTCCAGCGGGTGCCGGAAACCGAGTCCTCCGGCCGCATCCAGACCTCCGCCGCCACCGTGGCCGTGATGCCTGAGGCGGAGGAGGTGGAGTTCACCATCGACCCCAAGGACCTGCAGATCGACACCTTCCGCTCCTCCGGCGCAGGCGGGCAGCACGTCAACAAGACCGAGTCTGCCATCCGCATCACCCACCTGCCCACCGGCACGGTGGTGGAGTGCCAGGACGAGCGCAGCCAGTATAAAAACAAGGACCGGGCCATGAAAATCCTGCGCTCCAAGCTCTACGAGGCCCAACAGGAGAAGCAGAACGCCGCCATTGCCGCCCAGCGGAAAAGCCAGGTGGGCACCGGCGACCGGTCCGGCAAGATCCGCACCTATAACTTCCCCCAGAACCGGGTCACCGACCACCGGCTTACCGGGGACGTGAAAAATTTCAACATTGCCGCCGTTATCAACGGCGACCTGGACCCCCTTGTGGATGCGCTGACCCTGGCCGACCAGGCCAGGCGCCTGCAGGAGGGCGCAGAGAAAGGAGAATGAACCATGGAAGCTCCCATCAAAACCCGTTATGACAAGGCCGGTCCCCAGGTGGCCGAGGCCCTGCGCCGCCGCCGGTTTGAGGCCCACTATGTCTCCACCGCCCAGGAGGCCCTGGAGCTGGCCTTGACCCTGATCCCCAAGGACCGCACCGTGTCCTGGGGCGGCACCGCCACCGCCGCCCAGATCGGCCTGATGGACCGCCTGCACCAGGGGGACTATCAGCTCATCGACCGGGACACCGGCAAGACCCCCGAAGAAAAGCAGGCCCTGATGCGCCAGGCCCTGACCTGCGGCACCTTCATCATGAGCAGCAACGCCATCTCCGCCGACGGCCAGCTGGTGAACATTGACGGCAACGCCAACCGGGTGGCCGCCCTGTGCTTTGGGCCAGAAAGCGTCCTGGTCATCGCCGGGATGAACAAGGTCATGGGCGATCTGGACAGCGCCATTGCCCGGGCCCGCCAGGTGGCGGCCCCCGCCAACGCCCAGCGCTTCGATATCAAGACCCCCTGCGCCGTCACCGGCAGCTGCGGCGACTGCACCAGTTCCGACTGCATCTGCTGCCAGATGGTCATCACCCGGGCCTGTCGTCCCGCCGGCCGCATCAAGGTCATTCTGGTGGGCGAGGATCTGGGCTTTTAAGGCAAAAGAGGGATCCACTTGAACACCATTGTTTTTCACCCGGAATCGGACCCGGCCGCCATACAGGAGGCCGCGGCCATTCTGCGCCGGGGGGGCCTGGTAGGCATCCCAACGGAAACCGTATACGGCCTGGGGGCCGACGCCCTGAACGAGGACGCCGTGGTCCGGACCTTCCTGGCCAAGGGGCGGCCCCAGGACAATCCCCTGATCATCCATGTGCCGGACGCCTCCTGGCTGGAGCAATACTGCCGGGACGTGCCGCCGGAGGCCTATCGCCTGGCGGAGCGGTTCTGGCCTGGCCCCCTGACCATGATCCTGCCCCGGCGGGATATCGTTCCCCTGCAAACCACCGGCGGCCTGGAGACGGTGGGCGTCCGCTGCCCGGACCACCCGGTGACCCTGGCCATCATCCGGGCCGCCGGGGTGCCCATTGCCGCCCCCAGCGGCAACACCTCCGGCCGTCCCAGTCCCACCACCGCCGCCCACATGATCGAGGACATGGACGGCAAAATCGACGGCATCGTGGACGGCGGCCCCTGCACCGTGGGGGTGGAGTCCACCATCATCGACCTGACGGTGACGCCGCCCCGGCTGCTGCGGCCCGGCGGTCTGCCTCTGGAGGCCCTGGAGGAGGTGCTGGGGGAGGTATCCGTGGACAAGGCCGTCACCGGCCTGCTGGCCGCCGGAGAGCATCCCAGGGCCCCGGGGATGAAATACCGGCACTATGCCCCCCACGCGCCGGTCACTGTGGCTACCGGCACGCCGGACCGCAGCGCCCGCCGCATCCTGGGCCTGCTGTCGGACCAGGCGGGGGTCATCTGCTTCGACGAGTATGCCCCGCTGTATGCCGGGCACATCATCCATCGTCTGGGTCCGGCGGCGGACAAATCCGCCCAGGCCCGGCACGTTTTCGACGCCCTGCGCACCTTCGACGGCACGGACGTCACGGAAATTTTCGCCCAGTGCCCCGATGACGGGGGCCTGGGTCTGGCGGTGGCCAACCGCCTGAAAAAGGCGGCAGGCTTCCACCTGGTGGACGCCGACCGGCCCATTCTCATCGGCCTCACCGGCGGCACCGGCGCGGGAAAAACCAGCGCTCTGGCGGCCCTGGAGGACCTGGGCGGCACGGTGCTGGACTGCGACGCCGTGTATCACGAGATGCTCCGCACAGACCCCGCCCTGCGGGGGGCCATCGAAGGGGCCTTCGGCCCGGTGTTCGGCCCCGACGGGACCCTGGACCGGCAGAAGCTGGGGAACATCGTGTTCTCCGACCCCGCCGCCCTGGGGCGGCTCAACGCCATCGTGTACGAATACCTGCCGCCGGAGCTGATGCGCCGGGCGGCGGGACAGTCCCTGGTGGGGCTGGACGCCATCAACCTGGTGGAAAGCGGCCTGGACCGGCTGTGCGCCTGCACCGTGGCGGTGCTGGCTCCGGCGGAGGACCGGGTCCGCCGCATCATGGCCCGGGACGGCATCAGCCGGGACTATGCCCGGCTGCGGATCTCCGCCCAGCCGTCCGACGGCTTTTACCGGGAGCACTGCTCCCATATCCTGGAAAACACCTGCGCCGGTCCGGCGCAGTTCCGGGATCAGGCACGGATTTTCTTCCGGAAAATACTCCGGGAAATCGAACATATTTGAGGAGGAATCAGAACCATGACAGACGAAATGAAGGCCAAGCGCGAAAAGCTGTTCTCCAGCCCCAAAAACGGCTATGACCTGGTGGACCAGGCAGCCCTGGAGGCCATGGAGGCCTATTGCGAGACCTACAAGCAGTACCTGGACAACGGTAAGACCGAGCGGGAGTGCACCGACTACACCATCCAGCTGGCCCAGGCCCAGGGCTATGTCCCCTATCAGCGGGGCATGAGCCTGAAGCCCGGCGACAAGGTGTACCGCGTGAACCGGGGCAAGAGCGTGATGCTGGCCAAGATCGGCCGCCAGGACCTGTCCCACGGCGCGCAGATCGTGGCCTGCCACATTGACTCCCCCCGTCTGGACTTCAAGCCCCATCCCCTGTATGAGGACAGCGACTTTGCCTATGGCAAGACTCACTATTACGGCGGCATCCGCAAGTATCAGTGGGTGGCCATCCCCCTGGAGCTGCGGGGCGTGGTGGTCCTGCGGGACGGCACCGTGGTGAAGGTGGTCCTGGGCCAGGGCAGCGAGCCCAAGTTCGTCATCACCGACCTGCTGCCCCACCTGGGCGCGGAGCAGGGCAAGAAGCCCCTTAACGAGGCCATTCCCGGCGAAAATCTGAACATTCTCATGGGCAGCCGCCCCCTGGGCCAGGAGGGCGACAGCGACCGCGTGAAGCTGCGGGTCATGGACCTGCTCCACGAGAAGTACGGCATCTGCGAGGATGACTTCACCTCCGCCGAGCTGGAGGTGGTCCCCGCCTTCAACGCCACGGATCTGGGCCTGGACCGCAGCCTCATCGGCGCATACGGCCACGACGACCGGGTGTGCGGCTACGCCGCCCTGAAGGGCCTGTTCGACATCGACGTGCCCGAAAAGACTGCCGTGTGCATGCTGGCCGACAAGGAAGAGGTTGGCTCCATGGGCGTCACCGGTATGCAGTCCGCCTTCTTCGACACCTTCATGGAGGACCTGTGCCAGAGCCAGGGCGTCAGCCTGCGGGTGTGCTATGAAAGCTCCTTCTGCCTGTCCTCCGACGTCACCGCCGCCTATGACCCCAATTTTGCCGAGGTGTATGAGAAGCGCAACGAGTCCCGGGTGAACTATGGTCTGGGCATCTGCAAGTATACCGGTGCCCGGGGTAAGGGCGGCTCCTCCGACGCCGACGCCGAAACCGTGGCCTATGTCCGCCGCGTGCTGGACAACGCCGGTGTGGTGTGGCAGATCGGCGAGATGGGCAAGATCGACGCCGGCGGCGGCGGCACCGTGGCCCAGTATATGGCCAACCGCAACATCACCACCATCGACGCCGGTGTGCCGGTTCTGAGCATGCACTCCCCCTTTGAAACCGTGGGCAAGCTGGATTGCTACATGAACTATCTGGGCTGCATGGCCGTCTATAACGCGTAAAACGCCCCATAAAAAACTGCGCTGCCTTACGGCAGCGCAGTTTTTTAGTGCTAAAAAAGCCTCGCAGAGTTTGCTTCCCGCAGGCGGTAAAGCAAATGGGATCATTTTCGGCCAGGGCGTGTACCTGACCGAAAATACTTCTCAGGCTGCAAGTGTGGAATTGGTTCGCCATCAGCGAACCAATTATGCGCGCAGCAGGCTGCAAGCCTTTTCTCCCAAAAGGACTTTGCCCTTTTGGGACAGTCTCTTACAGAATCAGCAGCAGGCCGATGGCGATGAGGACCTCCTCGTCCGCCTTCTGATAGAACAGGAAAAACAGGATCAGGAGAAGCAGCAGATCCCCGGCGTCCATGTCCCCCAGGTGCAGCTTCGCCAGCAAGCGGTTCAGAAACTGCCGCTCCGGGGCCGGAGGCGGGGGAGGAGCCGGTTCCGGCCCGGGCGGAGGAGGCCCCGGCCTGGGCGGCGGGGGCGGCGGCTGTGTCCGGGGTTCGGGACGGGGCGGCGGGGCCGTCTCCTGCTGGGGCACCCGGTCATATACCCCGTTGTCGTTGCGGATATAGCGGTTATACATGGCTACCCCTCCCAATCCGCCAGCAGCTTTTTCCCCACATGGATCAGCCGCGCCAGCCGGGCCGCCCGCTCGATCTTCCCTTGCTTTTCTTCCTTCAGGAACGGGCGCAGGGCCTGGAGCAGCTGCAAAGCGGCGCTGTTCTCCGTCCCCAGCTCGCCGACCAGGGGCAGCAGCTTCCCCAGGAGCTTCGGGTCCAGTCCGCCCAGGGCCGCCCCCAGGTCAGGCCCCGGCGGCGGGGCAGGGGGCGGCGGGGCCGCCTTCTGCTCCCCCATGGCTCCGGACAGCTGCTGGGCCATCTGCATGACCTGGGCCATGCTGTTGGGATCGGACAGCAGCGCGTTCAGTTTTTCCTCCAGCTCCGACACTGCCGCCCCTCCTCCCTATTTTTGCAGGCTTTCGCCGATCCGCTGCACCAGGGCCGCCCCCTGGGGCGTGCTCATGATGCCCTGAAGCATCCCGCTGATGGCGGAGGCGTCCCCTGCCGCCGCCTGGCGGACGGCCTGCTGCAGGGTGCGGCCCCCGTCGCTGCCGGACAGCAGTCCCAGCAGCATCTGGCCGTCCCGGGACCCCATCACCGCCTGCAGGGCCGCCGGGTCCCGCTTCAGCCGCTCCATCATTTCCTTCTGATCCATAGAAAAACCTCCATCCGTTGCTGCATAGCCCAATATATGTGTCCCTTCCGGAAAACGTGCCTGTCCCGGCCATGACTAAAAATTTCAAAAAAGGGGTTGACAGGGAGGGAGGGGTGTGGTATTATACTTCTTGCCGATATCCGCCGGTGTGGTGGAATGGTAGACACAGGAGACTTAAAATCTCCCGGTAGCAATACCGTACCGGTTCGAGTCCGGTCACCGGCACCAACCGGACCCAATTCAATATCGCGGAGTAGAGCAGTTGGTAGCTCGTCGGGCTCATAACCCGGAGGTCGGAGGTTCAAGTCCTCCCTCCGCAACCACCAAAACAGCCGTTTTCTTGTCGAAAACGGCTGTTTTTTCGGGCCCATGGCAAAATTCCGCCGTTATGGGCGGATATGCGTTGTCATTTGCCTGCGGATAAGTTATAATCATGCCATGGGACGCGAAGCGGGACGCGCTACGGGAGGACGCCTCCTATCTGGTACAGACCAGCGCCATAGATTCCCTGTCCGCATTTCCGGGAGACGATACGCTGGCGGCGGCCATGCGGCTGTCCGCCTCGCGGCACCCGTTGGTGCGGGGGTATGCCTATATCTGCGTGGGAACGGCAGGGCGTTTGTTGGGCGATGAGGAACGCGCAGGCCTGCGAAACCGGCTGTCTGCCATACGGGAAACCGATACATTCGCGAAAATCTGCCTGCTTGAAAGCCTGATCCATCTGGGAGATGAAACGCCGGCGGCCGGGTTGATCCGTATGTTCGGCCGGTGCAATTACCGGAACCAATGTGCCATCCTGAACAGCCTGTCGGACGTGTATCCGGAAATCAGCCGTTCATCACAAGAGAGAATCCGGCGATTCTGCCAGGAGCTTGCAGACCGGGATATGTGTGCGGCTGTCCAGGAGGCGTATGACCGGCTGATTCGTATCAGCAGGCATCGCCTTTAAGCATCACTTTGATCAGGATGGGATAAATTGACAATGTATCATATATGGACGTTAGATAATTGGGAAAAGAACATAGATTTAACAAGAGAAGGCCATAGAAGCGGGCTGAGACTGCGGTTTGATAAAGGCACAGACGACGAGGTGCGGAGGGCCTGTAAGGAGTTCGCCGTATTTTTGAGGAAAGAATACTTCTTTCCGTTAAGAGTTACCGTTTACGTAAAAAATGCTGTTCGCCTCACTGCCATGGATGGAGAAAAAGTGACCGGTACCTTCTGGAGCATAGAGGATGATTATACAGTCGAGCCGTATATACGCATTGCCGCCGGCGACTATGACGACCTGTGCCGGAAATGGGGAAGGGACAACGCTCTGGCGGCGACACTAAGCACCATAGCGCATGAATTGACGCATTATTTTCAATGGATCAATTCCCTGCAGCTGACTCCGATCGGAGAGGAAAGACAGGCCGCCAGATATGCGGGGTATATTCTGGATGAATATGCGGAGACAAGGGAGCATCCATAAGGCGTGGCGTTTCCCCTGCGGAGCCCGTTGACTTTGCACATGACATGCACTATAATTCCAGCTGCAACGAGGAGAGCACGATGGATACAGATATGACTTTTCCCATGGATTCCCAGGCGAAGCCGCAGATCGCGGAGGAGCCCGCAAAAATTTCCCGCGAGCAAATGCTGGCGGAATTTGCTTCCGACTATAAGAGGATGGCAGAATGATCTGGATATCAGCAGAGGATGTCATTCTCATTCACAGCCGTGCCATACAAGGCAGCAGCAGGTGCGCATACTGCAGACGGCTGTTTTTCTGACTTTATTTTCTCCGACAAGCTGAACGGCTGTGCCCCTTCGGGCACAGCCGTTTTTGCGCAAACACGATATTGATGCTTTTCTCCAGCTTTCACGCCGTCAGTCCAGAACGTACACGGTGCAGTCCCGCCGGCCCCAGTCGCAGGCCTCAGAATAGGTCCTGAACCAGAGGTCGATCTTGTTGCCTTTGATGGCCGTGCCGCAGTCGGCGGCGGTGGCCATGCCATAGTGCCAGGAGCCCTTCACCGTCTGGACGTACATCCGGGTGCCGTAGGGGAACACGGACGTATCCACCGCGATGTTGCCCACCGCCGTGGGACGGCCGGAGGCCGTGCGGGTGCCAATGGAGTACGCAGTGGCGCTGCACACCAGGGTCCGGGAGAAGGTCATGGTGTCGCCGGAGGCGAACAGCAGATAGCCGGAGCCGTCCCCGTTGCTGTGTACGGATACCAGCCGGTCGGACCGCTCCACCGAGGACACCCGGGTGCCGTATTCCACGACCTCCTCCACGGCGCCGTCGGTAACGGTGTCCGTCAGTTCCGTGGACACCACGCGGCCCATGCGATAGGTATCGGTGTAGGTGTTGGTGATGGTGCCGGGCACGCCCTGCTGCATCACCCGCTCGGTGCCCTTGGCCAGGGAGTAGTTCACCACCCGGCGGCTGCTGTAGCCCACGGACAGCTGCACCGTCCGCTGGCGGGTCATCTCCGCCCGGAAATAGATGGATGGCTGATCCCCCGTCAGGTCGATGAACACCATCTCATCCTCGGCGGGCTCCATGTGCAGCCGGTGGAGCAGATGGTCCACCGTTTCGCTGCGGGTCTGCACGGTGCGGGTCTCCTCCTCGCCGGTCACGGTGACGTTGTGACCATGCTGCAGCAGCAGCTGGGCCTCCTTGGCGTTGTAGTCCACCCGGGTCTCCAGAATGCCGAAGCTCATGCTCCGGCTGGGACGGCCGGAGATGATCTCCGTTCCGCCGTCTGCGGTAAGCACCACATACACCCGCCGCGGCTGCACCGCGTCGGCCATACTGCTCACCGTCACCATGCCCAGCACGGTCACCGCCACCATGACCAGCAGCAGCACCCGGCGCATCCGCCAGTGCTCCCGCACGGCCACGGCGGAAATGGCCCGCCGGACTCTGTCTTTCATGTCTTTCATATGCCCTCCCAAGAGGTAGATTTCCGGCATGTGTACCGGTTTGTAACTTTTGTTACTTTTTCAAAATATGGTAGGAGTATAGCACTTATACCCACTTTTGTCAAGTTTTATGCCATTTCCCGGATTTCGTTCACCACAAAGCCGCCATTTTTGTTCCATATGACACGCCCGGGTCAGCTGTCAATTGGGAAATTCGGTTACAAAAAGTTACGAATAGAAACAAAATCGAACCGTTGAAAATGGCAGACAAATGTGGTATGCTGAAAGAACTTGTATCATAAAGGAGAACCGCCATGCGTCCTGCATTTATCCCCGTGGGGCAGATCGTCAACGCCCACGGCATCCGGGGGGAGGTCAAGGTGAACCCCCACGGCTTTGACCCGGAGTTTCTCACGGAATTTGACACCATTTATATAGACGGCCAGCCCGTCCGGGTCCGCAGCGCCCGGGTCCACAAGTCCACGGTGCTGATGGCCCTGCCCGGGGTGGATGACATGGACGCCGCCCTGGCCCTGAAGGGCAAAACCGTGTCCATCCGCCGCACCGACGCCCATCTGCCCCAGGGGCAGTATTTCGACCAGGAGCTGGTGGGCCTGCGGGTCATCGACTGCGCCACCGGCGGCGAGGTCGGTGTCATCGACCGGGTCCTGATCTACCCCGCCCACCGGATCTATCAGGTCAAGGGCCAGCGGGAGTATCTCATCCCCGCCGTTCCCGGCGTGTTCATCGAGAGCACGGACCCCGATGCCGGTGAAATGCGGGTGCACCTGATGAAAGGATTGGCCACCGATGAAAATTGACATCATGACCCTGTTCCCCGACGCCATCGACGCCATGATGGGCCAGTCCATCATGGGCCGGGCCCAGGAGCGGGGCTATATCCGGATCACCGCCCACCAGATCCGGGATTACACCACCAACAAGCAGATGCAGGTGGACGACTACCCCTATGGTGGGGGCCGGGGAGCCGTTATGCAGGCGGACCCCCTGTACCGCTGCTGGGACCACATCTGCCAGGAGGCGGGCCAGCGGGTCCACACCATCTACCTCTCCCCCTGCGGCCGGGTATTCAACCAGGAGGTAGCCAAGGAGCTGAAGGCCCGGTATGACCGCCTGATCCTGGTCTGCGGCCACTATGAGGGGGTGGATCAGCGCTTTCTGGACGAGTGCGTGGACGAGGAGATCTCCATGGGAGACTTCGTGCTCACCGGCGGCGAGATTCCCGCCATGGCCGTGGCAGACTGCCTGTGCCGCATGGTGCCGGGCGTTCTGCCGGAGGAAAGCTGCTACACCGACGAGAGCCACTGGAACGGCCTGCTGGAATATCCCCAGTATTCCCGCCCCGAGGTGTGGCACGGCCGGGCCGTGCCGCCGGTGCTGCTGTCCGGCCACCACGGCAACGTGGACGACTGGCGGAAAAAGGAGAGCTACAAGCGCACCATGGTCCGCCGCCCGGATATGTTCGCCCGGTTTGACGAGACCCAGCTGACCACCAAGCACGACCGCAAGGTCCTGCAGCAGGCCAAGGACGAGCTTCGCCAGGAGCAGGAGGACCAGGCATAACGTGCTTGAAAGCCCCACCGCTTTGTGGTATCCTTGTGCTGTATTTTTTGTATAAAGGAGACGATTCCGTGACCAAGCTGCGGGACAAGCGGCTGTTTCTGCTGGATATGGACGGCACCCTCTACATCGGCGACCGCCTGTTTGACGGCGTGCCGGAGTTTCTGCGCCATGTGCGCTCCATGGGCGGCCGTTACCTGTTTCTCACCAACAACTCCTCCCGGGGCGTGGAGGGGTACATCGAAAAGCTCCGCCGCCTGGGCATCGAGTCCGCCCCCGGCGACTATCTCACCTCCGTGGACGCTACCATCCGGTATCTGAAGGCGGCCCTGCCCGGGAAAACCTGCTATGTATTCGGGACGGACTCCTTCCTGTCCCAGCTGGACCGGGCCGGGATCCCCGTCACCCGGGACCGGGAGCAGGCGGAGGTGCTGCTGTGCGGCTTCGACACGGAGCTGACCTTTCAGAAGCTGGAGGACGCCTGCATTCTCCTGAACCGGGGCGTTCCCTTTGTGGCCACCAACCCCGACTGGGTGTGCCCAACCTGGTACGGCTCCGTGCCCGACTGCGGCAGCGTCTGCCGCATGCTCACCACCGCCACCGGCCGGGAGCCGGTGGTCATCGGCAAGCCCAAGCCGGAGATGGCCCTGCTGGCCATGGAGCGCACAGGCTTTTCCCCAGAGCAGACGGTGCTGCTGGGGGACCGGCTGTACACCGACGTGGCCTGCGGCGTCAACGCCGGCATCGACACCGTGTTCGTCCTGTCCGGCGAGGGCACCATGGCGGACATCGACACCTATCAGATCCATCCCACCTGGGTGTATCCCGATATCGGTACTCTGTACCGTGAACTGGAGGAAACCGTATGAAACTCAACTATAAGCGGACTATTTTCGTGGGCTTTGCCTTCTTCCTGATCTGCTCGTTCTGGCAGGCCTATGACAACACCATTCCCCTGATCCTGACCAACAAGTTCGGCATGAGCCAGGCCTGGTCCGGCGTCATCATGGCCCTGGACAATGTGCTGGCCCTGTTCATGCTGCCCCTGTTCGGCGCCATTTCCGACAAGCACCGGGGCAAGCGGGGCCGCCGGACCCCCTTCATCGTGGTGGGTACGCTGGTGGCCGCCGTGATGCTCATCGCCCTGTCCTTCGTGGACAATGCCCAGCTGCGGCATCTGTCCGATGTCTCCGCCATCGACGATCCCGCCGCCCTGGAGCAGATCTATGACCGCCAGGCCGGCGAGACCCTGCTGACCCCCGGCGGCGACAAGTTCGTCCTGAGCCAGAAGTTCACCCAGGAGGAATTCTGCCAGATCCGCAGCCAGGTGGAGCAGAACGGCAGCACCGTCACCAACCCCGACTATACCAACTATGTGGTCCCCGCCCGCCAGGCCTGCGCCTGGGACGCCACCGCCAAAAGTCCGGTAACTCTGGTGTTCTTCATCGTACTGCTGCTGATCGTGCTGGTGTCCATGGCCGTGTTCCGGTCCCCGGCGGTGGCCCTGATGCCGGACGTGACCCTGAAGCCCCTGCGCTCCAAGGCCAACGCCGTCATCAACCTGATGGGCTCCGCCGGCGGCATTCTGGTGCTGGCCCTGGGCATGGTGTTCGCCACCTCCGCCGTCCGCAACTCCCTGATGAGCTACACCGGCTATTTCGCCGTCATCGCCGCCATCATGCTGGTGGCGCTGGTAATCTTCATGCTCACCGTCCGGGAGAAGGAGTGGGCCTATGAGATGCAGCAGCAGGCCGTGGCCCTGGGCATTGAGGAGGAAACTCAGGAGCAGGAGGAGGCCGAAGGCGGCCGCAAGCTGTCCGTGGACGAGGTAAGGTCCCTGATTCTCCTTCTTCTGTCCATCGTCCTGTGGTTCTTCGGCTACAACGCCGTCACCTCCAAGTATTCCGTATATGCCAGCAACATCCTGCACAAGGACTATAACCTGACCCTGATCATCGCCCAGGCGGCGGCCATCGTCTCCTATCTGCCGGTAGGCTTCATCGCCTCCAAGGCAGGCCGGAAAAAGACCATTCTGGCCGGTGTGGTCATGCTGACCACCGCCTTCACCGTGGCCGCCTTCCTCAACGCCGAAAGCCCCACCATGCTCATGAACGCCATGTTCGCCCTGGCCGGTATCGCCTGGGCCACCATCAACGTCAACTCCTTCCCCATGGTGGTGGAAATGTGCTCCGGCGGCGACGTGGGCAAATACACCGGGTTTTACTACACCGCCTCCATGGCCGCCCAGGTGGCCACGCCCATGCTGTCCGGCCTGCTGATGGACCGCTTCGGCATGCACGTGCTGTTCCCCTACGCCGCCGTGTTCACGGCTCTGGCCTTCGTCACCATGCTGTTCGTCCGCCACGGCGACAGCAAGCCCCAGGCCAAGCGGGGCCTGGAGGCCCTGGACGAAATGGAGGACTGACGCCGGATGGTTGCTGTTATCATTCTGCTGGTGCTGCTGATCCTGGGGGAGCTGTTCACCCTGATGCTCCAGTGCCGCCGGGGCCACAGCGCCTGGGGCCTGCTGCGGCTGTTCCGCTACGCCCACCGGGGCTATCACGATAAGCCCCGGATCCCCGAAAACTCCATGGCCGCCTTCCGCCGGGCCATTGAGAACGGCTACGGCGCGGAGCTGGACGTCCACCTGATGAGAGACGGCCGCCTGGCCGTGATCCACGACGCCAGCCTGAAGCGCACCGCCGGGGCCGACGTGCTGGTGGAGGACCTGACGGCGGAGGAGCTGAAAACCTACCGTCTGGAAGGCACCGATGAGCGCATCCCCCTGCTGGAGGAGGTGCTGGAGCTGTTCCAGGACCGCACGCCCCTGATCATCGAGCTGAAGGCCGAGCGGGGCAACCACGCCGCCCTGGCCGAGGCCACCTGCCGCATGCTGGACCGCTACCGGGTCCACTACTGCATCGAGTCCTTTGACCCCCGCTGCCTGATCTGGCTGAAGAAAAACCGCCCGGAGATCGTCCGGGGCCAGCTGTCCGAGCAGTTCCTGCGCCACGGGGAGACCGCCGGTCACGGCAAGGCCACCATGTGGCTGCTGGGAAATCTGTTCTCCAATATTGCCGCCAAGCCCGACTTCATCGCCTACCGGTTCTCCGACCGGGACAACCTGTGTCTGCGCTGGTGCCGGAAATTCTACCATGTCCAGGAGATCAACTGGACCATCCGAACGAAAGAGGAGATGGAAGCCGCCGAGGCCCAGGGGAACCTGGTGATCTTCGAGTGCTTCGATCCGAAGGGATAACGATATGAGAGTCATCACCGGAACCGCCCGGGGCCGCCGCCTGAAGGAGCCCCAGGGCATGGACATCCGTCCCACCACCGACAAGGTCAAGGAGAGCATGTTCTCCATCCTGCAATTCGACATCGAGGGCCGCCGGGTACTGGACCTGTTCGGCGGCACCGGCCAGCTGGGCATCGAAGCCCTGAGCCGGGGCGCGTCGGAGGTGGTTTTTGTGGACAAAAGCGCCGCCGCCCTGAAGCTGATCCGGGAGAACCTGGAGCTGTGCGGACTTTCGGACCGGGCCCGGGTCCGGAACGGCGACTCCCTGGCCTATCTGCGCAGCGGCGAGAAGTTCGACCTGGTGTTCCTGGATCCCCCCTATGACACCGGTCTGCTGGAGCAGGCTCTGCAGGATATCGCAGGGTTTGACATTTGTCGCGAGCATGGTATAATAATGGCGGAAAGTCCGGCAGACGCCGTTTTGCCCCCCTTGGCGGCCCCTTACCGCCTTTATCGGGAGTACCGCTACGGCCGGATCAAGCTGACTGTCTACCACCGCCAGGGAAACGAGGAATAACCCCATGAAAATTGCGATCTACCCCGGCAGCTTCGACCCCATCACCCTGGGGCATATGGATATCATCCGTCGGGCGGCCCAGTGCTTTGACCAGGTGTATGTCTGCGTGCTGGTCAACTGCGACAAAAAGCCCATGTTCTCCGCCGACGAGCGGGTGGACATGATCCGCCGCTCCGTGGCGGACCTGCCCAATGTGACGGCGGAGCACTACAGCGGCCTGCTGGCCGCCTATGCCCGGGAAAAGGGGGCCTGCGTCCTGGTGAAGGGCCTGCGCAACGCCACGGATTTCGACCAGGAGTATCAGATGGCCAGCATCAACCGGGGCATCTGCCCGGGGCTGGAAACGGTTTTCCTTCCGGCCAGTCCCGCCTATCAGCATTTCAGCAGCACCATGGTCCGGGAAATGATCCGCTACGGACAGCCTATGGAACAATATGTGCCGGCCCCGGTGGCCGAGCAGTGGAAAGGACGGTCATAAATGGAAGACAAAAATGTGCAGAAGCTTCTGGACATGCTGTTCGGCATGATCGACGAGGCCAAGGGCGCCACCTTCAGCTCCGAAAAATGCGTCATCAACCGCGATGAGGCGCTGGACCTGCTGGACGAGATCCGCAACAAGCTGCCCGGCGAGCTCACCAAGGCTCAGGAGCTGATGAAGTCCAAGGAGCAGTATGTGGACAAGGCCAATCACGAGGTCCGCCGCATGCTGGACCAGGCCCAGGATGAGGCCAAGCGCCTTCGGGAGCAGGCCCAGGCCGAGGCCAAGCGCATGCTGGAAAAGGCCCAGGAGGACGCCAAGACCATCGTCTCCGAAAGCGAGACCATCCAGCGGGCCCAGCGCCGCAGCAGCGAGATCATCCGCCAGGCCGAGGACCGCAGCCGCCAGCTGTACCAGGTGGCCAACACCTACACCGAGGACGCCCTGCGCCGGACGGAGGAAGCTATTCAGGCCGCCCTGGACGAGGTGCGGGAGTCCCGCGTCCGCTATCGCAGCGCCTCCGCCGAACAGATGCAGGCCTGCCAGGAGAAGCTCAAGGCCGACCCCGTCAAGCCCTCCTCCGAGGAGTGAAAAATTTCCCTGTTCATTTTTGTGCTTTTCGCTGAAATTTACTGGTTATTCTGCCAAAAGCCCGCATGCTGGTGTCTTGTCAGCCTCCGGGATGCGGGTTTTTGGCGGCAAAATAGAACAGCCGTTTGAAAAAGTGCAGGAACTCCCTGGAAAAACCCATAATTCCGAGATTTTGAGCGAAAAAGCGGGTTAAAATACCCCTTGAAAAATTTTATATAGCGTTATATAATAAAGACACATATCTGATGGTGTCTTTTTTTTGATTTCGATGTGGGACAAAATGGTGGCAAAACCCATGATTGTGTGGCGATGTCCCACGGTTTTCCCACAAAACAGCGCCGAGGGGAGGGGGAGCAGGCATGAACGGTCAATATGCGCACAACATTGACGCCAAGGGCCGTCTGTTTATCCCCACCAAGCTCCGGGACGAGCTGGGCGGCACCCTCCACGTCACCATTGGCCAGGATCACTGCCTGTCCGTCTATTCCGACGAGGGCTGGGCCCGGTTCAACGAAAGTCTGAAAGGCAAGAGCTTCACCGAGATCAAGCGCCTGCGGATGATGTACGCCTATATGACCGACTGTGTCCCCGATGCCCAGGGCCGCATTCTCCTGCCCGCCAAGCTGCGGCAGTATGCCAACCTGGAAAAAGAGGTGGTCATCATCGGCATCTTCGACCGGGCCGAGATCTGGAACGCCGCTCTTTGGCAAAAAATGGAGGACGAGGCCTTCAGCTCCGGTGAGCTGGAGAAGGCAATGGAAGAAATGGGGATGTGAGCCATGGCATTTGACAGAAACGAAGCCGCCGATGTGGCCTTCGGCCACCGCCCCGTTCTGCTGGACGAGTGCATGGAGGGCCTGGCCATCCGCCCCGGCGGCATATACCTGGACGGCACCCTGGGCCGGGCGGGCCACTCCTGGGAGATCGTCCGCCGCCTGAACGCCGGCGGCCGCCTGATCGGCCTGGACCGGGACGAAACCGCCCTGGAGGCCGCCCGTCAGCGGCTGGCCCCCTACGCCGATCGTGTCACCCTGGTCCACAGCAACTTCAGCCGGGTGGCGGAGGTGCTGGATGAGCTGGGGATTCCGGCGGTGGACGGCATGCTCTTTGACCTGGGGGTGTCCTCCCCGCAGCTGGACGACGCCCAGCGGGGCTTCTCCTATATGCACGACGCCCCCCTGGACATGCGCATGGACCGCACCGCCGGCCTTACCGCCCGCACCGTGGTCAACGAATGGTCCTATGAGGAGCTGCGGCGGATCCTGTATGAATACGGCGAGGAGCGCTACGCCCCCGCCATTGCCCGGCGCATTGTCGCCGCCCGGGAGGAAGCTCCCATCGAAACCACCGGCCAGCTGGTGGACCTGATCAAAAGCGCCATGCCGCCCCAGGCCCTGCGGGAAAAGCAGCACCCGGCCAAGCGGAGCTTCCAGGCCCTGCGCATCGCCGTCAACGGCGAGCTGGAGGAGCTCACCGCCATGCTGCGGGGCGCGGCCAGCCGTCTGGCCCCCGGCGGACGCCTGGCGGTGATCACCTTCCACTCGCTGGAGGACCGCATCGTCAAAAAAACCATGCAGGAGCTGGCCACCGGCTGCACCTGTCCCCCCAATTTCCCGGTCTGCGTCTGCGGCAAAAAGCCCACGGTGCGCCTGGTGAACCGCAAGCCCATCGTCTGCGGCCCCGCAGAGCTGACCTATAACCCCCGCGCCCGCAGCGCCAAGCTGCGTGTGGCGGAAAAGCTGTAAATTTTCCTGTTTTCGGAAACGATTTCAACATACGAAAGGAGCTGCCCGACCATGGCGGAGAATACGAGAAGGATGAACAACGAGCCGGTTTTCGGCAGCCTTGCCTATGATCTGAATACCCTGAACTGGGGCGAGTTCGACGGCAATGCCGTCCGCCAACCCCAGGAACAGCCCCAGGAGCCTCTGCGCCGTCCGGAGCGCCGGGAGCGTCCCCGGCAGGAGCCCCGCCGCCGTCCGGCAGCCCGTCCCCGGGAGCATGCCTCTCCGGTTATGCTGGCCGGTGTGGCCGTGCTGCTGATGATGGCCGTGGTGCTGATGATGGGCTATATCCGCCTGATGCAGGCCAGCCACGACGTCACCGTCAAGCAGGCCCAGCTGCAGCAGGCCCAGGAGGACAACGTGGCCCTGGGCGTGGCATACGAAAAGGCCTTTGACCAGTCCGCCGTCAAGGCGGCGGCCCAGGCCGCGGGCATGACCAAGCCCACCACCGACCAGATTGAGTACATCGAGCTGGGCGGGGCGGACATGGCCGAGATCTGTCGTCCCGAGTCCACGGGGCCCCTGGCCCAGGCCTGGAACTGGGTAAAGAACGGCGTGGACGCAGTGGTGGAATATTTCCGCTGAGCGCCGCCATATAGTTAAGACGCGCAAGGAGTGAGAAGGAATACTTCTTGCTCCTTGCCTTGGTATTCCGGCGAAAGGAGCAGCCCATGTTCAGACCCAGAAAGAGAAAACCCAGCGAAAAAAAGCAGCGTTCACCGGAATTTTATGCCCGGCAGGCCACCCGCACCGTCCGCAGCCGCACCTTCTGGCTGATGCTGGTCATGGGCATCCTGCTGTTCGTGATCCTGTTTTTCCAGCTGTACCACCTCCAGATCACCCGGCACCAGGAGATGCAGACCCGGGCCCTGGACCAGCAGACCCGCCAGACGGTGGTCTCCGCCTTCCGGGGCACCATCTACGACCGCAACGGCAGCCAGCTGGCGGTGTCCGTGTCCACGGAGACGGTGTTCCTGTCCCCCAAGGACCTGAAGGAGCAGCTGGACGCCGAGGAGGAGCGCCTGGCGGAGATCCGTCAGAAGAATGCCTCCCTGGCGGAGGGGGAAACGCCCCTGTCCGAGGAATCCCAAGTCCACTGGACCTATGATTCCCTGGCTGCCAGTCTCTCCGGGATTCTGGGCGTGTCCCAGGACACCATCCGCTCCTGCATGGACCGCACGGACTCCCAGTATGAGGTCCTGGCCAAGAAGGTGGACGAGGACGTGGCGGACCAGATCCGCCAGCTCATCAACGACACCGATGTCCACGGCGTTTACATGGTGGCCGACGCCAAACGGGTGTACCCCTACGGCTCCCTGGCCTCCCACGTTCTGGGCTTTGTGGGCACCGACAACACCGGCCTGTATGGCCTGGAATCCCGCTACGACAAGTACCTTCAGGGCCAGACCGGCCTGGTGGTCACCGCCAAGGACGAGCGGGGCAATCCCCTGCCCTATGAGTATGAGCAGTATTTCGCCGCCGAAAACGGCCAGGACCTGGTCCTGACCCTGGACGCCAACGTCCAGTATTATCTGGAGAAATATGTGGGCGAGATGGCTGACAAATACGGCGCGGAGCACGGCGCCACCGGCATCGTCATGGACGTGAAAACCGGCGGCATCCTGGGCATGGTGTCCTATCCCACCTACGATGTCAACGACGCCTTCACCGTTCAGAACGACCTGTTCAAGAAGAACCTCACTGACACCTCCGACCAGCTGCTCAAGCAGTGGCGCAACAAGGCCCTGAACGATACCTACGAGCCCGGCTCCACCTTCAAGATCCTCACCATGTCCGCCGCCATGGAGGAGGGGCTCATCAATATGAACACCACCTACACCTGCACCGGCGGCATCCACGTGTCCGACGCCACCATCCACTGCACCGGCACCCACGGCACCCAGACCCTGAAGGAGGCAGCGGCCCACTCCTGCAACCCCGCCTTCATCACCTTCGGCCTGCAATTGGGCAACGAGAAGTTCTATGAATACATGAACGACTTCGGCCTGATGAACGGCACCGGCGTGGACCTGGACGGCGAGGCCACCGGCGTTTTCGCCAGCCCCGAGAACTTCACCCAGCTGGACCTGGCCTGCTACGCCTTCGGCCAGAACTTCAACGTCACGCCTCTGGCCCTGATCGCGGCCCAGGCCGCCTGCGTCAACGGCGGCTATCTGCACACCCCCTATCTGGTGGAGCAGATCGTGGACAGCGACGGCAACATCACCTATCAGCACGACAACACCCCCGTGCGCCAGGTGGTCAGCGAGGAAACCAGCGCCCACGTCCGGGAATGCCTGGAATACGTGGTGTCCGACGGCACCGGCCGCAACGGCCAGGTGAAGGGCTACCGCGTGGGCGGCAAAACCGGCACCGCCGACAAGGGCCAGACCGGCGACCTGGTGGTCTCCTTTGTCAGTTTCGCCCCGGCGGACGATCCCCAGGTCATCATCCTGGTGACCATGGACACCCCCAGCCGCAGCGCCGGCACCTCCGTGTCCGGCGGCAGCATGGTGGCCCCCGTCAACAGCAAGATCATGGCGGATATCCTGCCCTATCTGGGCATTGAGCCCACCTACAGCGCCGAGGAGCTGCTGGGCGCGGATACCACCGTTCCCTATGTCATCGGCAGCTCCGTGGAGGACGCCAAGAGCCGCATGGAATCCCGGGGCTTCACCTGCAAGGTGGTGGGCGCCGGCGACACCATCACGGACCAGACCCCCGCCGGAGGCGCGGTGATCCCCGGCAAGTCCACCGTCATCCTCTACGCCGGGGCCGAAAAGCCCAACACCATGTACACCGTTCCCCAGCTGGTGGGCAAGACGGCGGCGGAGGCCAACGTGGCCGCCACCAACGCCGGGCTCCTGGTGCGGTTCAGCGGTGCCACGCAGACCACCTCCGGCAACATCCGGGTCCTCAGCCAGAGCCTGGAGGCCGGGCAGCAGGTGCCTGCCGGCACGGTGATCACCGTGCAGCTGGGCGACGCCAACATGACAGACTGACGCGGAAAGGAGCGCCCTTTTGTGAATCTGTGGGACCTGCTGACCGGCGTACCCATCCGGTACGCCTCGGCGGACCTGCCCCGGGACGTCACCGGCGCAGGCTATGATTCACACACGATACGGCCCGGCCAGGTGTTCGTGGCCATCCACGGAGCCAACGCCGACGGCCACGATTACACGGCCCAGGCCCGGCAGCGGGGCGCGGCATGCGCCGTGTCCGCCCACCCGGTGGAGGGGCTGCCCTATGTCCTTGTTCCGGACCCCCGCAGGGCCTTAGCCCTTATGGCAGGAAATTTCTTCCGCCACCCGGACCGGGAGCTGTCCCTGATCGGCGTCACCGGCACCAACGGCAAAACCTCCGTGGCCTGGCTGACGGCGGGGCTGTTTCAGGCCCTGGGCATCCCTACGGGCCTGATGGGCACCAACGGCTGCCGCATAGGCGGCGCGGTCCTGCCCAGCCGCCGCACCACCCCGGAGTCCTGGGAGGTGCAGAGCCTGCTGCGGCAGATGGCCGATTCCGGCTGCACCCACGCCGTGATGGAGGTCTCCTCCCACGCATTGGCACTTGACCGGGTCCACGGCTTGGCGTATACTATAGCCGCTTTCACCAATCTCAGCCGGGACCACCTGGACTTTCACGGCGCCATGGAGGACTACGCCGCCGCCAAGGCGGCCCTGTTCCGCCAGTGCCGCGCCGCCGCGGTAAACCGCGACGATCCCTGGACGGAGCGCATTCTCCGGGACTGCGCCTGTCCCGTATATGACTACGGGCTTCACGGAGGCCGCCTGCTGGCAGAGGACATGGACCTCTCCCCTACCGGCGTCCGGTTCACCGCCCGGGAGGGCGAAGTCTCCTGTCCCGTGTCCGTGTCCATCCCCGGACTTTTCACCGTGTACAACGCCCTGGCAGCGCTGTCCATGGCCCGCCTGTCCGGCATTTCCCTGCCGGACGCCGCCGGTGCTCTGGCCAAGGTGCCCGCCGTTCCCGGCCGCATGGAGCCGGTATCGGCCCCGGGGCTGGGCTGCCGCATCTTCATCGACTTTGCCCACACGCCGGAGGCCCTGGCCAAGGCCCTGGAGGCCCTCCGGCCTATGACCCCGGGCCGCATCATCGCGGTGTTCGGCTGCGGCGGCTGCCGGGATAAGGGCAAGCGCCCCCTGATGGGGGCCGCCGCCGGGCAATACGCCGACCTGACGGTGCTCACCTCCGACAATCCCCGCACCGAGGACCCTCTGGCCATCATCCGGGACATTCTCCCGGGGCTCAGCGGCCCCCATCTGGTGATCCCGGACCGCCGGGAGGCCATTTTCCGGGCTCTGGACCTGGCCCGCCCCGGCGACACGGTGATCCTCTGCGGCAAGGGCCACGAAACCACCCAGGAGACAGGCGGCCACCGGCTGCCTATGGATGAAAGACAGATCATTGCAGAATATATAAACGGAAGCTGACCCGCGTCCCCTGCGGGACGGGAAGGAGAGAACATGATGGAAATCATTCTGGCAGGCGTTGTGAGCCTGGTCATCACCCTGGCAGCAGGCAAGCTGCTGATCCCCGCACTGATCCGGCTGAAGGCCGGGCAGAGCATCAAAGAGGTGGGCCCCACCTGGCACAAGGGCAAGCAGGGCACCCCCACCATGGGCGGCCTGATGTTCATCATCGGCATCGGCATTGCCATTCTGATCCTGGGCTGGAAGGGCATGCTGGAGGGGAACTTCACCCACCTGTATGTCTATGTGTTCGCCCTGGTGTTCGGCGTCATCGGCTATATCGACGACTATCAGAAGGTGAAGCACCACCAGAACACCGGCCTCACCGCTCCCCAGAAGTTCCTGCTGCAGCTGGCGGCCGCCGTGGCCTTCCTGTGCCTGATGCGCTACGAGGGTATGCTGAGTCCCAACCTGTATATCCCCTTCTTCAACACCCATCTGGTGCTGCCGTGGGTGGTGTATATGATCTTCGCCGCCTTCGTCATCATCGGCACCGTCAACGCCGTGAACATCACCGACGGCGTGGACGGCCTGTCCTCCAGCGTCACGGTGCCTGTGGCCGTGTTCTTCGCGGTGCTGGGCGGCCTGTGGCAGGGCTTCGGCCAGCTGGGCGTGTTCGCCGGGGCTCTGGTGGGCGGTCTGCTGGGCTTCCTGTTCTATAACCACTATCCTGCCAAGGTGTTCATGGGCGACACCGGCTCCCTGTTTCTGGGCGGCGCGGTGGCGGCCCTGGCCTTTGCCTATGACATGCCCCTGATCCTGCTGCTGGTGGGCTTCGTCTACCTGTGCGAGACCCTGTCCGATATCATCCAGGTGACCTATTTCAAGCTGACCCACGGCAAGCGTATCTTCAAAATGGCCCCCCTCCACCACCACTTCGAAATGTGCGGCTGGAAGGAGACCAAGGTGGTGGCGGTGTTCGCCGCCGTCAGCACCATTTTCTGCGTCCTGGCCTATCTGGGCGTCATGGACCGCTTCGGCGCATAACCTGAAACCTGCTGGAAAGGAGGGAACCGTATGGCCCGCACCAAGAGTAAAAAACGCCTGGTAGGCACCTGGAGCACCCAGCAGCGCCGGGAGGCCATGGAGCAATCCAGGGAAGCGGCCCGGGGCCCTGTGGACCTGCCGTTTCTGCTGCTGACCCTGCTGCTGACGGCTATGGGCATGGTCATGGTGCTGTCCGCCAGCTTCCCCTCCGCCTACTATGAAAACAACGGCAACGGCGCGTACTACTTCGTCCGCCAGGGCATTTTCGCCGTGCTGGGCCTGGCCGCCATGTTCGGCCTCAGCAAAATGAACTATCAGCGCCTGCGGGGCGTGGGCCGTCTGCTGCTGTGGGGCTCCATCCTGCTGCTGGTGCTGGTCATCGTCCCCGGCAACCCCATCGCCATCACGGAAAACAACGCCACTCGCTGGCTGGGCATCCGGGGCACCTTCCTGCGGTTCCAGCCCTCGGAGCTGGCCAAAATGGCCGTGGTCATCTATTTCTCCGCCACCATTTCCAAAAAACGCGAAAAAATGCAGACCTGGAGCCAGGGCATCTGGCCCTATGTGCTGATTCTGGGCGTCATCGCCCTTCTGATGATGCGGGAGCCCCACCTGTCCGGCACCATCCTCATCGTCTGCACGGGCATCGTGCTGATGATCGTGGGCGGCATCAAGGGCTGGCTGATCCCCCTGGGCATCGGCGGCGTAGGCCTGGTGGGCACCCTGTATGTGATCCTGGTGCAAAAGGGCATCCTGCACTACGGGGAAAACCGCATCAACACCTGGCGGGACCCCTTCAACGCCGAGTGGTATCGGGGCGACGGCTGGCAGATCGCCCAGTGCCTCATTGCCATCGGCTCCGGCGGCCTGCTGGGCGTGGGCCTGGGCAAGGGCCGCCAGAAGTTCCTGTACCTGCCCGAGGAGCACAACGACTGCATCTTCGCCGTGATCTGCGAGGAGCTGGGTCTGGTGGGAGCCTGCGTCATCATGCTGGTGTTCGCCCTGCTGATCCTCCGGGGCTTCTGGATTGCCCTCCACGCCCGGGACCGGTTCGGTGCCCTGCTGGTGGTGGGCTTCATGACCCTCACCGGGCTCCAGACCTTTCTGAACATCGCCGTGGTCACGGGCCTGGTGCCCGCCACCGGCATTTCCCTGCCCTTCTTCAGCTATGGCGGCACGGCTCTGCTGTGCCAGCTGGCGGAAATGGGCATTGTACTCAGCGTCTCGCGGCAGATGCCTGCCCCGGAAAACGGATAGGAGGCCCTCTCATGAAAGTGATTTTTACCTGCGGCGGCACGGCGGGCCATGTGAACCCCGCCCTGGCCCTGGCAGGCTATATGCAGAAGCAGGATCCCCAGGTGCAGGTGCTGTTTGTGGGCACCCCCGACGGCATGGAGCGGGACCTGGTGGAAAAGGCCGGTTATGCCTTCCGGGGCATCCCCATGGGAGGCTTCCAGCGCTCCCTGGGCCACGGCGGCCTGGCCCACAACCTGCACTCCCTGTCCATGCTGACCAAATCCCACAGCCGGGTCCGGGCCATCCTCCGGGACTTCCGCCCCGATCTGGTGGTGGGCACCGGCGGCTATGCCAGCTATCCGGTGGTCAAGTGCGCCGCCGGTATGGGCATTCCCACGGCAGTCCACGAGTCCAACATGGTCCCCGGCCTCACCACCAAAATGCTGGAGGGCAGCGCCGACCGCATCATGGTGGGCTTTGAGGAGTGCCGCCAGCACTATCGCCATCCCGACAAGATCGTCGTCACCGGCACCCCGGTGCGGGGCGACTTCTTTGACCTGACCCGTTCCCAGGCCCGGGAAAAGCTGGGCCTCACCGACGGCCGTCCCCTGATCGTGTCCTTCTGGGGCAGCCTGGGGGCCAGCCACATGAACGCCCACATGGAGGATTTCTTCCGCCTGGAGGCGGCGGAGGGTATGCCCTTCCACCATATCCACGGCGTGGGCAAAAGCGGCTATCCCGCCATGACCCAGCGTCTGCGGCAGGACGGCCTGGAGAACCTGGCCGTCCTGGACGTCCGGGAGTACATCTACGACATGGCCCCGGTCATGCGGGCGGCGGACCTGGTGATCTGCCGGGCCGGCGCCTCCACCATCAGCGAGATCACGGCTCTGGCCACTCCGGCCATCCTGGTCCCCTCTCCTTATGTCACCAACAACCACCAGGAGAAGAACGCCCGCATCCTGGAGCAGCACGGCGGAGCCGTGGTGCTGCTGGAGGCGGACGCCTCCGGCGAGGCTCTGTACCGGGCCGCCTCCGGTATTCTCCGTGACCCCCAGCGCCAGGCGGATATGAGCCGCGGCATGGCGGAGCTGGGCATCCGGGACGCCACAAAGCGTCTCTATGACACCGTCATGAGCATCCGCAAGTAACCCCCTGCCCCACCCCCTGCATAGGATAGCGGGAAAAAGCTATGAAAGGCGGGGGCATATGAGCCTGATGATAGAAGGGGGACGCCGCCTGTCCGGCGATCTGACGGTACAGGGGGCAAAAAACAGTGTGCTGCCCATTCTGGCAGCGTGTATTCTCAGCGGGGACGTCTGTGTTCTGCGGCGCTGTCCCCATCTGGAGGACGTGGACACATCCATCGACATCCTGCGGCACCTGGGCTGCGCCGTTCGCTGGAACGGCCCGGACCTGGAGGTGGATTCCTCCACCCTGACCCGCTGGGACATTCCGGACCGGCTCATGCGCCGCATGCGCTCGTCCGTGGTGTTTCTGGGGGCCATTCTGGCCCGCTGCGGCCAGGCGGAGCTGTCGTACCCCGGCGGCTGCGCCATCGGGGCCCGGCCCATCGACCTGCACCTATCCGCCCTGCGGACCCTGGGGGCCTGCATCCGGGAGGAGGGCGGCAGCCTGGACTGCACCGCCCCGTGCCTCACCGGGGCCGAGATCGTCCTGAGCATCCCCAGCGTGGGAGCCACGGAAAACGCCATGCTGGCCGCCATCGGTGCCAAGGGCGTCACCACCATCTCCAACGCCGCCCGGGAGCCGGAGATCGTGGACCTGCAGACCTTCCTGCGGAAGCTGGGGGCCAGCGTTCACGGCGCAGGCACCTCCACCGTGGTAGTGGAGGGCGCGGAGCAGCCCCTTCACAGCTGCTGCCACCGGATTTTAGGGGACCGCATCGCGGCGGCTACATACCTGGCGGCAGCCGCCGCCACCGGCGGAGACGTGTTCCTCCGGGACATCGACTACCGCCACCTGTCCACCGTCACCGGCGTCCTGCGTCAGGCCGGGTGTACCCTGTCCTGTCAGGAGGACGGCATCCGCCTGGTGTCCGACGGACGCCTGCGGGCCGTCAGCCCCATTCGCACCGCACCGTATCCGGGCTTCCCTACCGACGCCCAGGCGGTGGTCATGTCCGCGCTGCTGCGCAGCAGCGGAACCACCGTATTCGTGGAAAACATTTTCGAGAGCCGCTATCACCATGTGCCGGAGCTGGTGCGCATGGGGGCCGACATCCGGCTGGAGGGCCGGGTGGCGGTGGTCTGCGGCGTCGACCGGCTCCAGGCCGCCCGGGTCCGGGCCATGGACCTTCGGGGCGGAGCCGCTCTTGTGATCGCCGGGCTTCAGGCCCACGGCGTCACCACGGTGGAGCACCTCCACCACATCCGCCGGGGCTACAGCGACCTGCCCGGGGACCTGGCCCTTCTGGGGGCCCACATACACACAGAGAACACAGAGGGAGGCGCTTCCGATGACCCAACCCCGCAGACACAGACGCAGCCGCCGGAAACGGCAGGGCAACTTTGCGTTTCTTTATAGATTGCTCACCTTCGTGATGATATGCGGCGCCATTGTGGCGGCCCTGTCCCTGTTTTTCAAGGCGGACCAGATTTTCGTCACCGGCACCTCCCGCTATTCCCAGCAGCAGGTGCTCCAGGCCAGCGGCATCCGCCAGGGCGGGAACCTGTTCCTGCTGAACAAGCACCAGGCCGCCGCCGCCATCACCGACCAGCTGCCCTATGTGGAGTCCGTCCGCATCCGCCGCCAGCTGCCCAACGCCCTGCGCATCGAGATCACCGAGTGCACCCATCCCCTGGCCCTGGAGCAGGATGGGGCCCTGTGGCTGCTCAACGGCAACGGTAAGCTCATTGACAAGCTCCAGCCCGGCCAGGGGGAGTCCTGCCCCCTGGTCACGGGCCTGACCTTAACCTCCCCCCAGCTGGGCCAGCTGGCCGTCCCGGAAAACCAGGACAAGTGGGACCTGCTGCAGCAGCTTTGGCGGCTGCTGCGCGGCAAGGACATGGCCGGGGATGTCCAGTCCATCGACCTGACGGACACCGGCCGCATCACCCTGCGCTATCTGGACCGGTTTGATGTGGTCCTGAAATCCGACGACGATCTGGACTATCGCCTGAACTATCTGGCGGCGGTGATCCAGCGGCTGGACGGCAGCGATCAGGGCACCATTCAGTGGGACAAGGACGGCAAGGCCCGGTTCATTCCCGGCTAAACCGCAACTTTTCCCGGGAAATCATCCCCCGCCCCTTGACGGTTCACCAAAACCGTTATACAATAGAAAAAGCGCGTTATATTGCATACAGCTATCTTTCGATATATACTGGCAGGAGGAACCATCATGGCATTTGAAATGGAAACCGGCCCCGAGAATGTGGTCAATATCAAGGTCGTCGGCGTCGGCGGCGGCGGCAACAACGTGGTCAACCGCATGGTACGCTCCGGCACCAAGGGCGTGGACTTTGTGGCCGTCAACACGGACAAGCAGGTGCTGAACGCCTCCAGCGCCACCTATAAAATCCAGATCGGCGAGAAGCTGACCCACGGCAAGGGGGCCGGCTCCAATCCTGAGGTGGGCCAGAAGGCCGCCGAGGAAAGCCGCAACCAGCTGACCAAGTCCCTGGAGGGCACCGACATGGTGTTCATCACCGCCGGTATGGGCGGCGGCACCGGCACCGGCGCTGCCCCCGTGGTGGCGGAGATCGCCCGCGAGCTGGGCGTTCTCACCGTGGGCGTGGTCACCAAGCCCTTCTCCTTCGAGGGCCGCCGCCGGATGATGCAGGCGGAAAAGGGCATCGAGGAGCTGCGCAAGCGGGTGGACTCCCTGGTCATCATCCCCAACGAGCGTCTGAAATACGCCACCGACCAGAAGATCACCTTCGCCAATGCCTTCGAAATCGCCGATGATGTGCTGCGCCAGGCGGTGCAGTCCATCTCCGACCTGATCCGCGACACCGGCTTCATCAACCTGGACTTTGCCGACGTCACCACCGTGATGAAGGACGCGGGCCTGGCCCACATGGGCGTGGGCCGCGCCGCCGGCAAGGGCAAGGCCGAGGAGGCCGCCAAGATGGCCATCTCCAGTCCCCTGCTGGAAACCTCCATCAACGGTGCTCACGGCGTGCTCATCAACGTCACCGGCTCCATGGACATCGGCCTGGAGGAGGTGGAGCAGGCCGCCAGCCTGGTGCAGGATGCTGTCCATCCCGACGCCGTCACCATCTTCGGCGCCACCTTCGACGAAAGCCTGGAGGACGAGATCCGGGTCACCGTCATCGCTACCGGCTTCGCGGAGAACAAGCCCGAGGAGGCCCAGCCCGCTGCCGCCCAGCAGACTGCCGCCCCGGCGGCCCAGCCCGCTGCCCCCCAGCAGCCCGCCGTCTCCCAGCAGGCCCAGCAGCTCAACGAGTCCGTGGACCAGGAGGCCAGAGCCGCCCGGGAAAGCATCGACCGGGCCTATGAGGATATCTTCCGGATTTTCTCCAAGGACAAATAATCCATAATAACCACAGCGCCCACTCCGTTCCGGAGCGGGCGCTGCTTTTTACCACTTGTTCTCCACTTTTTCCGCAAATCCGATCATATCCCGGACCCGGATCACGGTTCCGTCGTCCAGGGTGGCCGTTCCGGTGAAGTGGCCGAACACCTGGTGCTGGTCGGATTTGATGAGCTTCACGTCCGTGCAGGCGGCCCGGTCCAGAATGGGGACAAATTTCATCTCGAACCGCCCGTCGTCGGAGGTAAAGCGCCAGGGGGACAGGAAGTCGTCCCTTCCCTCCCGCTGGGGGATATGGAACCGCACCTGGCTGAGCTTGTGGGCCTTGCCGCCGTAAAACAGCATGTTCTCGCTGGCGGCGGAGGTATCGCCGAAGCCATAGCCGATGTTCCACCCGAAGGGCACGCCGTCCACCTGACCGGAGGCGCTGCCCCAATACCAGATGTTGTGATAGGTCCACACCCCCCGGCCCCAGTCCAGCACGCCGAAGGAGTCCGCCGGGTCAAAGACGTAGGTTTTCTCCCCCAGCTGCACCTGGCCCCGGGCCCGCATACAGTTGATCTTCTGGTTGAAGTAGAAGCACCCGGGCCTGTCAAAGGGCGTGCAGATGACCATGGACTCCTCCGGCTCCTCCGTCAGGACAATGGACCCGTCTATGGTCTGGCCGTCCAGAAATTTCTCCATGTGAAAGGTCAGCTCCCGGCCCTCCGGCACATGCCGGAACACCAGGGCATAGCCCCTTCCGGAGATAGCGGTGGTGCCCCTGTCCGACGACTCCGGCAGGCCGGTTTTCCCCATGGGAAAGGCCCGCATGGGGCTTTTGGTGCGTTCCCAGCCCTCATTGAAGTGCAGGAACGAAATGGAGTCCAGGCCCATGTACCCGTTGTCGTCGATGGTCAGGGCCACGGCGAAGTGGTCGTTGGCCACCAGGTAATAGTCCCACTCCTTGATCCGGGACGCCGGGGCCTTGATATCCGCCCGGCGATAGATGGGCAGGAGCCGCTTGGCATAGCCCGGCTCCCGCAGATTGCCGCTGCCGTCCAGCAGGGGCCCCGACGTGGTGATCTCATGCTGCATCATAGTGCCCTCCCGTTGCATTTTCTCCATTTTATCACACGCCGCCGCATTTTTCCACAGGGAATCAGCTTGTCAAAAAAGTAATTTTGACAAGCTGAGTGCGGTTTTTCAGAACTTAAAAAGTTCTGAAAAACCTGTGATTGCAAACGAAAGACACCCCTGATGGGTTTCTTTCGTAACTATCTTCCTTTCCGATGGCGGAAGATTTCCGGGTTTTTTGACAGTCTCAGGGACTTCCTTTTTCGCCGGATTTCCTGTATACTGGACCCATCACACAAGGAGGCGACCCATATGACGCAGGAAACCATCCGCCCCGGCCGGTGGCGGCATTTCAAGGGCAATGAATATCAGGTGCTGGGCCTGGCCCGGCACTCGGAGACGCTGGAGGACATGGTGGTATACCGCGCCCTGTACGGTGACGGCGGCCTGTGGGTGCGGCCCGCGTCCATGTGGCTGGAAGCCGTGGACCGGGACGGGTACCGCGGCCCCCGCTTCGTGCGGATCGGGGACTGAGCCATGGACTATGCCGTGGTGCACTCCGGCCGCCGGACCATCGCCATCCAGATCCAGCGGGACGGCCGGGTGGTGGTCCGTGCCCCCTATGCCGCCACGGCGGAGGATATCCGCCGGGTGGTGGACAGCCACCGGGACTGGGTGGAGAAAACCGTCCGCCGCCAGCAGGAGCAGCTGGCAGCCTCCCCTCCGGAGCCCACCGCCCAGGAAATGCAGGAGCTGGCCCGGCAGGGTCGGGAATATCTGCCCCGCCGGGTAGCCTATTGGGCCGCCCGGATGGACGTGATGCCCACCGGCCTGCATATCACCGCCGCACGGACCCGCTGGGGCAGCTGCTCCGGAAAAAACAGCCTCTGCTTTTCCCTGTTTCTCATGCGCTATCCCCCGGAGGCCATCGACGCCGTGGTGGTCCATGAGCTGGCCCATATCCGCCACAAAAACCACGGCCCGGACTTCTACCGCTTCGTGGAGAAAACCCTGCCGGACTACCGGCAGCGCATCGCCCTTCTGAAGCAGCCTCCGGCAATTAAAGTCCCTGAACCAAAATGAGATTTCCCTATTGTGCCCCCCGTCAAAACGTGGTATGATGGGAAAAGAATTCAACAACAGGAGGAAGGAACCATGAACGATACCTGGGATCTGAGTATTCTCTATAAGGGGTTTGACGACCCCGCCTTTACCGGCGACATGGCGGCTCTGGACGCGGCCATCCGGAGTATGAACGACCTGGCGGCCCAGGCCGCCGCCCTGCCCCACGCTGACCTGGTGCACCGCTATGTGGACGGCCAGCTGCAGCTGACTACCCTGATCAGCAAGCTGTTCATCTTCTGCAGCCTGCGCACCAGCGCCAACACCGCCGATAACCAGGCCAACAGCCTGTCCGACCAGATCAGCGCCAAGATCAGCGGCTGCGCCGCCGCCGACTCCTCCCTGCGCCACACCCTGGCCGCCTTCGACGATCTGGACGCCATCATCGACGCCGACCCCGCCCTGGCGGAGTATCGCTATCTGCTGCGGAACATCCGCCGGGACAGCAAGTACCTCCTGTCCGACAAGGAGGAGGAGCTGTTCGCCCGGATGAACATCTCCGGCGCTTCCGCCTGGGAAAGCCTGCGGGATAACCTCACCAGCAGCGTGAAGGTGGAGTACAACGGCGGCGTCACCAACCTGTCCGCCATCCGGAACCTGGCCTACGACCCCGATCCCGCCGTGCGCAAGAGCGCCTATGAGGCGGAGCTGGCCTGCTATGACAAGATCAAGGACTCCGTGGCCTTCGCCCTCAACAGCATCAAGCTGCAGGTCATCAACGAGTGCCAGGTCCGGGGCTACGCCTCCCCCCTGGACAAGGCCCTGTACCAGAGCCGCATGAAGCGGGAGACCCTGGAGGCCCTGCTGGGCGCCATGGACGAGTATATGCCCAAGTTCTGGCAGTATCTGCGGGCCAAGGCCAAGGCCCTGGGCTATGAAAACGGTCTGCCCTGGTACGAGCTGTTCGCCCCCATGGGCAAGAGCGACAAGAAGTACACCACCCAGGACGCCAAGGACTATCTGCTGAACATCTTCGGCGGCTTCGACAGCCAGCTGCACGACATGGTGGAGCGGGCCTTTGACGAGGCGTGGATTGACTTCTATCCCCGCAATGGCAAGGTGGGCGGCGCCTTCGACTGCGGCGTGCCCAGCGCCAGACAGAGCCGCGTCCTCACCAATTTCGACGGCGCCTTCGGCGACATCGTCACCCTGGCCCACGAGCTGGGCCACGCCTTCCACGATCAGCAGGTGTTCACCCACCCCCTGATCTGCCAGGAATACTCCATGCCCGTGGCGGAGACCGCCTCCACCTTCAACGAGGTCCTCACCGTCACCGCCGCCATCCAGGCCGCCGAGAGCAAGGACGAGAAGCTGGCCCTGATCGAAAGCCAGCTGTCCGACGCCTGCCAGATCATCTGCGACATCTACTCCCGGTTCCTGTTCGAGTCCTCGGTGTTTGAGGCCCGTCCCCAGGAGTTCCTGGACGCCGACCGCCTGTGCCAGCTGATGCTGGAGGCCCAGAAGAAGGCCTATGGCGATGGTCTGGACCAGACCTGCCTGCACCCCTATATGTGGCTGTGCAAGGGCCACTACTACAGCGGCAGCCTGAGCTTCTACAACTTCCCCTATGCCTTCGGCGGCCTGTTCGCCCGGGGCCTGTACGCCAAGTACCAGCAGGAGGGCGAAAAGTTCGTGCCTCTGTACAAGGAGATGCTCCATGCCACCTCCGTCAACGACGTGGAGGACACCGCCAAGATTGCCGGCATCGACCTGACCGACAAGGCCTTCTGGCGTCAGGGCCTGCAGTCCCTGGCCGACGAGATCGACCTGTTCTGCGACCTGGTCAAGTAAAAAACAAAAGCATCACGCAAAACCTCCGGCGGGGCCGGAGGTTTTGTGCTGCATTGGGGAATTCACGCGCCCCGCTTCACACACATTTCACGCAATCCTGCTGGCTGACTTTACATTCCTTCCCTACAAAGGGACCGGAGCCGGAGAACGTCACCGTGGGAACGGTAAACGGCCGCACCTATGCCTTTGTCGGCCTGGAGCGCATCGGCGGCGTGATGATCTGCGACATCACCGATCCCTCCTCCGTCGCATTCCGGAACTATGTGAACAGCCGCAATTATTCGGCGGATATCTATGACGACGTATCCCCCGAGGGCGTGATCTTCGTGGCGGCGGAGCAGAACAGCTCCGGAGCGCCGCTTGTCATCGCCTCCAACGAGGTTTCCGGCACGGTCAGCGTAACCGCCCCGGATATGGACGCCCCGGCGGAGGACGATCCCGACCAGCCGCAGCCTCCCAAGGACGAGCCGTCTCAGCCCTCCGGGGATGCGCCGAAGCAGGACGAACCCGCTTCGCCGAAAAACGGCGATGAAGCCAGTCCCGTGCTGTGGACTGCGGTGATCCTCCCCACCGGCGCAGCCATGCTGGGAATGGCCGTCTGCGGCAGAAAGCAAAAGCGCATCCGGGCGAAATAAGCCGCGATTAAACAGGCCCAAATAAAAACCCAGGAGCACGGTGAAAGCCGTGCTCCTGGGTTTTTCTATATGTCTTTCCTCACTTGTTCCGGTCCACCAGCTGGTCCGCCAGGGCGAACAGGAAATCATGGTCCGGCCACTGGGCCACAGCGTCCTTGGCCCTCCGGGTGCAGGCTTCCACCGCCCGGGCGCAGCCCTCCAAGCCGTCTACGTCCACATAGGTGATCTTGCCCTCCTCCTTGTCGGAGCCGATGGGCTTGCCGAACACCTGCTCATCGCCTACCACGTCCAGCATATCGTCCCGGATCTGGAAGGCCAGGCCCAGCTGATCGGCAAATTCCACCGCCTGGGCCCGCATATCCGCAGGCATATCCGCCGCCACGCAGCCAAGCTCCGCCGCACCGGAGATCATCACCCCGGTTTTCAGCCGGTACATGGCCTTCAGCTGCTCCTCCGTCTGGATGCCGTACAGGGTGTCCAGCACCTGACCGGCCACCATGCCGTCGGCGCCACAGGCCCTGGCCAGCACCCGCACCGCCTCCACCCGGCTGCCGTCGGACATACAGGGAGCCTCCGCAATCAGCCGGAAGGCCTCCGGCTGCAAAGCGTCGCCTGCCAGCACCGCCAGGGTCTCGCCGAACTTCTTATGGGTGGTGGGCTGGCCCCGGCGCAGGTCGTCGTCGTCCATGCAGGGCAGATCGTCGTGGATCAGGGAATAGTTGTGTACCAGCTCCAGGGCGCAGGCATAGGGCAGAGCCAGATGCCAGTCGATGCCCCCCAGCCGGGCAAACTCCAGGGTCAGCACCGGACGGATGCGCTTGCCGCCGCCCAGAATGCTGTACCGCATGGCCTCCTGCAGGCGGCCATAGGGCTTGTCCTGGCTGAAAAGCCCCTCCAGATACTGCTCAATGGCCTGCTGATAGGCCGCATATTGCTGCTTGAATTCCATGGTCATTCCTCGCTTGCAAATTCATTTTCGATGGGCGCGCCGTCGGGACCCTTCATCAGCCGCACCACCTGCTGCTCGGCCTTGTCCAGCTCCGTGCGGCAGGCCGCCGCCAGCCTGGTCCCCTCCTCGAACAGGGACAGGGACTGGCTCAGCTGGGCGTCGCCCTTTTCCAGCAGCGCCACGATCTCCTCCAGCCGGGCCATGTTCTCCTCAAAGGTTTTCTTTGCCATGGGTCTCCTCCCCTTCTACTTCCTCCACCCGGCAGCCCAGGGACCCCTGAGCCAGGCGAAGCTCGATTCTGTCGCCGGGCCGCACCTGCGCGCTGCTGCGCAGAATGCCGCCCTCCTCCGTCCGGGCCATGGCATAGCCCCGGCCCAGCACCTTCAGGGGGCTCAGGGCGTCCAGCTTGGCCACGGTCCCGGCAAACCGCCGGGCCTCCCGGTCCCAGTGGGTCCGGGCCGCCGATGTCATCTTGTCCTGCATATAATCCAGCTGGAGCCGCCGGTCCTGAACAAAGGCCAGGGGGTCCGTCAGCACCCGCTTTTCCGCCAGGGCCTTCAGCCGCCTCTCCTCCCGCTCCAGGCGGTGCAGCACGCTCTGGGCCATGCCGTTCTCCGTCCCCCGCAGATACCGCAGCAGCTCCGACATATCCGGCACGGCGATCTCCGCGGCGTTGCTGGGGGTGGACGCCCGCCGGTCGGCCACATAGTCGGAGATGGTCACGTCCGGCTCGTGGCCCACGGCGGAGATCACCGGGATCTCCGAGGCATAGATGGCCCGGGCAACCCGCTCGTCGTTGAAGGCCCACAGGTCCTCCATGGAGCCGCCGCCCCGGCCGGTGATCAGCACGTCCCCCAGCTTCCAGCGGTTGGCGTACCGGATGGCCCCCACGATCTCCGGCGGGGCCTCCGCCCCCTGGACCCGCACCGGCAGCAGCAGCACCTTGGCGATGGGATAGCGCCGCCGCAGGATGCGGATCATGTCATGGACCGCCGCCCCGGCGCCGCTGGTAACAATGGCGATCCGCTGGGGATACGGCGGCAGGGGCTTTTTATGGGCGGGGTCAAACAGCCCCTCCTGCTGGAGCTTCTGCTTCAGCTGCTCAAAGGCCACATACAGGTCCCCCACCCCGTCCGGGGACAGCTGGGTGCAGTACAGCTGATATGCACCGTCCCGGGGGAACACGCTGATCCGGCCGAATACCACCGCCTGCATGCCGTTTTCCGGCCGGAACCGCAGCTTCATGGCGCTGCTTTTGAACATCACGCACCGCAGGGCGCTCTGTCCGTCCTTCAGGGTGAAGTAGTGGTGGCCGGAGGGATAGATCTTATAGTTGGACAGCTCGCCCCGGATGTAAAGTCCCGACAGCTGGGGCGTGCCGTCGATCAGGTCCTTGATCAGTCCGTTGACCTCGGACACGGCGTAAATATGGTCCACCGGCGGCTCTCCTCCTTTCGCACGGCATCAAAAACAAGGCAGGGCTGCCGCGCCCTGCCTGGTGTGGGTCATTCCTTTACTTCCGCCCGCAGAAAGCTGCCCAAGATGCCGTTGATGAACTTCACCACCTCCGGGGACTCATAGCCCTTGGCGATGTTCACCGCCTCGCTGATGGCCACCCCGTGGGGGATATCGGGCATATAGAGGATCTCGAACATGGCCACCCGCATGATGGCGGAGGCCACCAGGGAGATGCGCTCAAAGCGCCAGCCCTTGGCGTACTGCTCGATGTAGGCATCCAGCTCCGCCGCGTGCTCGGCCACGCCGGACACCAGGCGGCGGATGTATTTCTCCTGCTTGTCGTTGGGGGTGTCGGCATACAGGCCGCACTCCTCCGCCCGGGCGGCAAAATTCTCCCGGGAAAGCTGCTGATCCAGGAATTCCTGGATGGGCAGGTCCGTAAAGCTCAGCTCATACGCCAGATGGGTGGCGATCTCCCGTGCCGTATTCCGCGTCATAGTCGTAAATTCCTTTTTTCTCTCTGGATTTGGCCGGCTCAGTCGAAGCTGATGCCGCCCACGTGAACGTTCACCGCGTTGACCTGGAAGCCGGTCATGCCCTCCAGGGCGGCGAACACGCTGCTCTGAACCTTCTGTGCCACCTCGGACACGGCGCAGCCGTACCGCAGCAGGATGAACAGATTCACCACGATGCCCTCGCCGTCCATCTCCACCCGGATGCCCTTGGCGGTCATCTTCTTGCCGGTGACATAGTCGGTGACGTTGGCGTTCATCAGGCCGCCCACGCCCTCCACCTCCAGGCAGGCGGAGGTGGCGATGGAGGCCACCACGTCCTCAGAGATCTGGATGGTACCCATGCTCTCCTGATGGGTCATGTATTCTTTATTATCAGCCATAGCTTGCAAAACTCCTCATTTGTATTCTCAATAGAGTCCCAATATAAGAGTAGTATACCATTTCTCCCCGGGAAATACAACTGTTAATTTGCCTCCATGATCTTGATCTGTTCGGCGGTATAGTCCGTCTCGCTGATGACGATGTCCTTGATGCGGGCGGCATCAGTGGCAGTCAGGCCGCCCTCCGGCGGAGCCACCACCACGCTGACGCTTTCGGCTCCCATGAACACCACGCAGTCGGCATAGCCCTTGGCCGTCACCAGGCTCTCGATCTGGGACTCCGCCACGGTATAGGCCGCCAGCACCTGCAGGGTCTGGGATGCCTCGTTGAGGACGCTCTGTTCGGCGTTTTCATCACTCTCCGCCTCCCGGAGCATGCTGATGGCGTTGTCCCGGGCCTGCTTGCGGCTGAGCCGGGCCGTGGCGAAATAGTCGTCCTCCGCCGGGGCGGCGGTTGGCTCCTGCCCCTTCTCCCCGTCCTGGGAGCTGACCAGAGTGGTCTGACCCAGGGTCTTTCCGGCGTTTTTCTGGATATTGTCAGTGTAGCGCCAGTTCATGTACACCGCCGCGCACACCAGCAGCAGCACGGCCGCCGCCACCGCCGGCTTCTTCCATCTTTTCTTCATATCCGTCCCTCCTGTCATGAATCCCATTGCACCACCGTGATGCGGTCGGCGGGAAGGCCCGTCAGCGCCGCCACCGCCTCCGTCACCGCCAGCCGGACGCCGCCGCTGCCTGCCCCCTGGCACACCACCACGGCCCCCAGATACACCGGATACGTCTCCCGGGTCACCACCACGTCCTGATACCCGCTGCCCCGGTTCAGCGTCACCGGCTCCCGCTGGCGGCGCAGCTCGCCGTCCCGGTCCGTGTCGTCCGCGTCCTCCGCCAGCTCCAGCTCCGGCCCGTTTTTCAGCGTCAGCATCACCTGCACCCGGCCCACGCCGTCCATCCGGCCCAGCAGCTCCGCCATCCGCCGCTCCGTGTCCTCCAGGGAAAAGCTCCCGCCGCCCTCCTGGGTCTGGGCGGCGGTTTTCTTCCCCGGCAGCAGCATCAGCAGAATCCCCGCCAGCACCACCAGGCCCACATATTTGTACTTCTTCCATAAATTTCCAATGTTCCACTTTTTCATACGCTCCTTACCCCAGCCAGTGCTGCTCTGACGGCGGAATGCCCAGGTCCTCCTCCAGGATGGCGGACAAGGCCCGGTTTTCCGCCATGTCCAGCGTCACGCTGCCGGGATACGGGACGCCGTCGCGCCAGGTGACCTCCACCCGGGGATGGCAGCTCAGCCCCAGCTGCGCCGCTTTTTCCGATATATATGCAGCCGTCCGCTGCCGTATGCCAAGCTCCAGCTGGGCCTGGCCCTCCCGGCGGTAGGTTTCGGCTTGCTGTTCCATGTCCCGGCTCAGGTCCTCATACCGCACCGCCAGGTCTGACAGGTCCAGCCCCGCCGCCGGACCCAGCACCGCCAGCAGCAGGATCAGCCCCCCGGTGGCCTTGGCGGCGGCCCGCACCGCCCCCTTGGGCAAAAGCGCATACAGAAGGCTCAGCCCCATGGCCGCCGCCAGGATCCCCAGCAGCCACTGCCGGATCCCGTCCATCATCCGGTAACCACCCCCAGTGCCGACGAAATGGAGATCAGCAGCAGCAGGCCGCAGGCCCCGGTCATGCCGAAGATCAGGCCAAAGGCCCCGCCTAAGGCGTCGATAAGCCCTGTCAGCTGCTCCGCCCCTAAAATGCCCGCCAAAAACGCCGCCGCCTTATACACCAGATATTGCACCCCCAGCCGCACCAGCGGCAGCAGGCACACCGCCAGCACCGCCAGCAGTCCCGCCGCGCCCACGGTATTTTTCACCGCCCCGGCCCCGGCCAGAACGCTGTCCGCCGCGTCGGCCAGGATGCTGCCCACCACCGGCAGCACCCCCACGGCGCTGCGGGCCAGCCGGGCCGTTACCGTATCGGCGGAGCCCGCCGCCGCGCCGGACACCGTCAGATACAGGGTAAACAGTGCCAGCGCCCCGGTCAGCAGCCAGACGGTGCCCTTGCGGATGGCGGTGCTGATCCCCGCCAGCCGCCGCCCCGGCAGCATGGCGTCCGCCGCCGCCGCGGCCACATAGAAATACACCAGCGGCAGCAGCAGCCCCCGGATCAGCGACAGCAGCAGGTCCACAAAGAAAATGGTAGCCACCTGCCGGACGCTGGCGGAGACGATGCCCCCGCTGGCGGCCACGGCGGCGGACAAGGTGGGCAGCAGCGCCTTGGAAAAGGTGTTCAGCTCCTCCACCGTCTCCTGGCCCAGGCCCATCATGGTTTTCACGCTGCCCGCCGCCGCCAGGGTAATGGCCAGCGCCCCGGCCATGGGCACAAAGTGCACCTTGCCCCCGGCGGCGTCCATGCACTCCTCCGTCAGGGCGCACAGCACCGCCGCCGCCAGCAGCACCACCCCGCCGCCGATGCTCTGCCGGACCGCCTCCTCCACATAGCCCAAGGCCCGGTCCCACAGACGGGACAGCCCCTCCGACAGGGACGCCGGGTCCTCCAATTCCTCCGTGATCTCCTCCGCCGCAGCCGGCAGGGCGTCCCGCACCTCCCGGGGAAGCTCCGCCCCCCAGGCCGGCGCCACCAGCCACCATGCCAGCAGCAAAATCACCATACTCTTCCTCATACCAGCGTCCTCAACAGCTCCCATGCCGCCCGGACCAGCGGCAGGGACACCAGCACCGCCCCGAAGGCCCCGGCCGTATCCAGCACCGCCGCCATGGCCCCCTGGCCCGCGTCCCGGCATATCTCGCCTCCCAGCCGGGACACCAGGGCGATGCCCAGGGTCTTTACCAGGGGCGTGAACAGCCCCTCCGGCAGTCCTCCGGCGGCAGCCAGCTCCTCCAGCATGTCCAGCACCTCCGCCAGCCCCCGCAGCAGCAGGACCCCCACCACCGCGCACACCGCCAGTCCCAGCACCGCCGCCGTTTCCGGGCTGTGCTGCCGCAGCACCGCCCCCAGTATCGCCGCCGCCAGGCACACGGCGGCTATCTGCACCACCGTCTCCATGGCTACAGTCCGAACAGGGACTTCACCAGCTGGAACAGGTCGCTGATCTGCCGCACCAGCATCATCATGACCACCACCAGCCCCGCCAGGGTGGTCATCATGGCCTGCTCCTCCCGGCCGCTGCGCACCAGCAGCTGGTTCAGCACCGCCACCAGAATGCCCACGGCGGCTATTTTGAAAATCAGATCCACATCCATGTGTCGTCCTCTATATCAGTAAGATGATGAACAGCCCCGCCCCGGACAGGGCTGCCGCCCACAAAAGCCGCTCCCGCTGACGGCTGTCCCGGCGGCGGCGGTCCGCCAGCTCCTCCAGCCGGTGGACCGCCGCCGTCAGGGCGGAGACGATCCGCTCCTCGTCGCCGGTCAGCTCCGTGTCCCGGAGGATCCCGGCGGCCTCCGGCGGCGTCAGCTCCCGGAAGCCGTCCTCCCAGGCGTCCTGAAGGGGCTGTCCCCTTTCCAGGCCCGAAAGCACCCGGGCAAAGCACCCGCCGCACAGGGACCGCCGGGCCTGCCGCTCCAGCAGCCGGGGCATGGGCCGCCGCAGGCTGCGGATCTCCGCCGCCATCTCCCCCAGGGCCGCCGCCAGCTCCGCCGCCCGGTCCGTCTCCCGCCGCCGGGCCTGTATCTCGCCCCGGCACCACAGGGCCGTCCCCAGCAACACCAGCCCCCCGCCCAGGAGCTTCCCTACCACAATTCCTCCACGATGTACTGCCGCTGCTCCCCCTCCCGGCGGATGGTAACGGCCTTTTCAAATACCCTGGCCTTCAGCAGCTGGGAAAACAGAGGCTTGCGCCCCAGCTCCCGGCGGCCGTCGGCGTGGATGGTGGCCAGAAACCGCACCCCGCAGTGGGCCGCCGCCGCCATGGCGGCGATGTCCTCCCGGACGGTGATCTCGTCCACGGCGATGACCTGGGGATTGGCCGCCCGCAGCAGAATGGGGATCCCCACCGCCTTGGGGCAGGCGTCCAGCACGTCCGTGTGCCGCCCCACCGCCATCTGGGGCACCCCCTGATACATGACGGCGATCTCCCCCCGCTCGTCCACCACGGAGACCCGGTGCTCCGGCAGTCCTCCCACGCCGTCGGACAGGCCCCGGATCAGATCCCGCAGCAGGGTGGTTTTCCCCAGCCCCGGGGGAGACAGCAGCACGGTGCTGCAAAACTGCCCCTCCCGGAACAGCTGAGACAGCACCTCGTCCCCCAGGCCCGGCTGCTCCCGGCCGATGCGCACCGTCACCGACGAGATGTCCCGCAGGTTGGTGTTGACCCCCTCCCGCAGCACCGCCGTGCCGCACACGCCCACCCGGAAGCCGCCCCGGGCGGTGAGATAGCCCCGGCTCAGGGTCTCCCCGGCGGCATACCGGGAATAATCCGTCACCGCGTCGCACAGCTGCTCCAGGTCCGTCTGGGTCACGGTGGGGCTCTGTCCCCCCTGTCCCGGCGTTATCTCCCCCTCCGGCAGCAGCACCGTCATGGGGCCTCCCGCCCGCAGGCGCAGCTCCTCCGCCCGGGCCATCTGCCGGGGCGGCAGCTGCCGGGCCTGCTGCTGCCACCGCAGCGGCAGCAGCGCCGCCGCCTGCTCATAGCGCCGGATGGCATAGCTCTCGTCCATGTTCCACGCTCCTTCTTGTGTGATGGTCCAATGTATGCAGGCTCGTCCCGGGATATACCGGCAAAAGGACCCCCGGCATTGCGCCAGAGGTCCTTCGCAGATTTTCGCTTATTCCTCGCCGTCCCGCTCCCGGAACAGCAGCGTGATGCACCACAGGCCCGCCAGCCCCACCAGGGCATAGATGACCCGGCTCACGGCCGCCAGCTGGCCGCCGAACAGCCACGCCACGCAGTCGAAGGCGAAAAAGCCCACGCTTCCCCAGTTCAGCGCGCCCACGATCACCAGGATCAGCGCAATGCGGTCTATGATCTTCAAAGAGACTCCCTCCCTTTTTCCCGGAATATATGCCTTATCATGCCCGCCCCGGGCCGGGATATACAAAAAATTTTTGCCAGGCTGAAGATTTTTCTAATTTCTGCCGTTTCGGATTGCAATCCGGGGCGGGAATATGTATAATAGGGCATATGAGCGAAACCTACCGAACCTTTCGGAACAAAAGAGGAGGAGTTTTTTCATGAACAAGAAATTCGAGAAGCTGGGTTTCTACCCGGCTGACATCCTGCTGCCCAAGGATCAGGACATGCGCAAGTGGGCCGTGGTGGCCTGCGACCAGTTCACGTCCGAGCCGGAATACTGGCAGGCCGTGGAGCAGACCGTGGGCGACGCCCCGTCCACCCTGCGTCTGATTCTGCCGGAGGCCAACCTGAAGGCCCCCAATGTGGACGAGTACATCGCCGACATCAACGCCTCCATGGATAAGTACCTGGCTGACGGCGTGTTCCAGGTGCTGCCCGAGTCCCTGGTGTATATCGAGCGCCAGCAGTCCGATGGCCGCATCCGTCACGGCCTCATCGGCATGGTGGACCTGGACGCCTACGACTTCACCCCCGGCTCCGGCGCCCTGATCCGCGCCACCGAGGGCACCGTGCTGGACCGCATCCCGCCCCGGGCCCGGGTGCGCCGCAACGCCCCCATCGAGCTGCCCCATGTGATGCTGCTGATCGACGACCCCGAAAAGACCGTCATCGAGCCCCTGACCGCCGCCTCCGGCGAGATGGACAAGCTGTATGACTTCGACCTGATGCAGAACGGCGGCCACATCCGCGGCTATAAGCTCACTGATCGCCAGGTCAACGCCGTGGCCGACGCCCTGGAGGGCCTCACCACCGACGAGGCCATGCAGAAGAAGTACGGTGTCTCCGGCGTGGCTCCCCTGCTGTTCGCCGTGGGCGACGGCAACCACTCCCTGGCCACCGCCAGGGCCTGCTACGAGGAGCAGAAGAAGGGTAAGACCCCCCAGGAGTACCTGGCCCTGCCCTCCCGCTTCGCCCTGGTGGAGGTGGTGAACAACCACGACGACGCCCTGCAGTTTGAGCCCATCCACCGGGTGCTGTTCGGCGTGGACCACGAGAAGTTCATGAACGCCTTCCGTGCCGCCTATCCCAACGCCTACGAGGGCCAGGGCAATGGCCACACCATCGAGTTCGTCTGGAACGGCGAAAGCCACTTCATCACCGTCCCCGATCCCAAGGTCCAGCTGGCCGTGGGCACCCTCCAGGGCGTCATCGACCAGTACCTCAAGGACAACGGCGGCGAGGTGGACTATATCCACGGCGACGACGTGACCCGTGAGCTGGGCTCCAAGCCCGGCAACATGGGCTTCCTGCTGCCCGCCATGGGCAAGGAGCAGCTGTTCAAGACCGTCATGGCCGACGGCGTGCTGCCCCGCAAGACCTTCTCCATGGGCCATGCCCAGGATAAGCGCTACTACATCGAGGCCCGCAAGATCGTCAAGTAACCTTCCCCTATAAGCAAAACAGCGGCCCGGACGCATGCGT
>NZ_JAJEPW010000109.1:0-5496 GCF_020687045.1 Brotocaccenecus cirricatena | reverse complement strand
GCGCCTCCCAAGGGAGGCGCATTTTTTGACACTATTCGCTTATTTTGTTGACAAACGAACAGTTTCATGCTATACTCAGGACCACTTTTTCAAAAACAGGAGGTCCTATGAACGTTGAATTGATCGTGGATTCCACGGTGGACGTGCCGGAGCACATCCGCAGCCGGTTGACGGTGGTACCTCTGACCATTCACTTTGGCCAGGAGGAGTATCTGGACGGCGTCACCATGGATAAACACCGTTTTTATGAACGTCTGGTGGAAAGCGACGTGCTGCCCACCACCAGCCAGGCCAGCCCCGCCGCCTTTGACCGGGAGTTCCGGCGGGTGCGGTGCAGCGGCGGCAGCGCCGTGGTGCTGACCATCGCTGCCGGGCTCTCCGGCACCTATCAGAGCGCCTGCATCGCGGCGGCGGAGTATGACAACATCTATGTGGTGGACAGCGGCACCGCCGCCATCGGCGCGGGCATTCTGGCGGAGTACGCCCTGGCCTGTCTGGACCGGGGCATGGACGCCGCCGGGCTGGCCCGGGCCCTGGAGCAGAAGCGGCAGGACGTGTGCGTCCTGGCCCTGGTGGACACCCTGGAGTACCTGAAGCGGGGCGGCCGCATCTCCAAAACCACCGCCCTGGCCGGAGGATTGCTGAACATCAAGCCGGTGCTGACCATTGAAAACGGCGAAATCCTTCTGGTGGGCAAGGCCCGGGGCTCCCGCCAGGGCAACAACCTGCTGGTGGAAAAAATCCACGCCTGCGGCGGCATCGACTTTTCCCTGCCCATCCTCCTGGGCTACACGGGGCTGACGGACGTGTTCCTGAAAAAATACGTGGAGGACAGCCGGGCCCTGTGGGAAAACGGAACAGACCGTCTGGATTCCACCCTCATCGGCGGCGTCATCGGCACCCACGCCGGGCCTGGGGCCGTGGCGGTGGCCTTTTTCCGCAAGAAATAAGCTCCCCCTGGGACGTCCCGGCTTTGTCCCGGGTCAAAGGGCTTGCCAAGCGGGACGTCCCGGGGTACAATGGAACAGGAAAGGGGTGAGGCGTATGCAGCCGGGGATCATGGAGCTGGACCTGCATGGGAAAAACGCATACCAGGCCCGGGTGGCCATCGACGCCGCCCTGCGCCGGGCCAGCAGCGGGGTGTACCGCCTGCGGCTGATCCACGGCTATCACGGCGGAACGGCCCTGCGGGACCTGTGCCGGGAATACGCCGGGCACCCCCGGGTGCTGCGGCTGGTCGCCAGCCCCGGGTCCACGGACCTGGTGCTGCGGGAGTTCTGAAGGAGGGTCTTTATGAAAATCGCACAGATCCAGATGCACGTTTCCGCCGATAAGGCGGAGAACATCCGCCATGCCTGCGAACTGGTGCGCTCCGCCGGGGACATCGACCTGGCGGTGCTGCCGGAAATGTTCTGCTGCCCCTATGACAACGCCTGCTTCCGGGATTACGGCGAGCCCTTTGCCGGGCCCGCCCAGCGGGCCATGTCCCAGCTGGCCCGGGAGCGGGGCATCTATCTGATCGCCGGGTCCCTGCCGGAGCTGGAGGGGCACCGGGTGTACAACACCTCCTTTGTCTATGCTCCCGACGGCACCTGCATCGCCCGGCACCGGAAGATTCACCTGTTCGACATCGACGTGGAGGGCGGCCAGCGGTTCATGGAGTCGGAGGTCCTGTCCCCGGGCCGGGAGGTCACCACCTTCGACACCCCCTGGGGGACCATGGGCCTTTGCATCTGCTTCGATATGCGGTTTCAGGAGCTGTGCCGCCTGATGGCCCTGCGGGGTGCCAGGGTGATCTTCGCCCCGGCGGCCTTCAACATGACCACCGGTCCCGCCCACTGGAAAATCCTCTTCCGGCAGAGGGCCGTGGACCAGCAGTGCTTCACCGTGGGCACCTCCCCGGCCCGGGACAAAAGCGCCTCCTATGTGGCCTGGGGACACTCCATTGTCTGCGACCCCTGGAGCCGGGTGATCCGCCAGTGCCCGTCAAGAGAGGCGGTGGCCGTTACGGAGCTGGATCTGTCCATGGTGGACAGCGTCCGGCGGCAGCTGCCCATTCTCTCCGCCCGCCGGGAGGACGTGTACCGGCTGACGGAGCTGTGATGGCCGGCAGTGTTCGGCCAAAACGCAATTGAGGTATCCGTGCCGCAATCGGCATCTGATACTGATTCTTGATTAAAAAATTTAATCAAGAATCCCGTGCGCTGTGCGCACGCACAGCGTGTGAAAACACGCTGTGACGTCCCATACAAATTTGATTAAGAAAGGTGTGGTTTTTATGAAGATGAATCGTGTATGGAGGGTTCACGCTTCCTAACCCTCCGAATAAAATTTTGGAGGAAACAAAATGGAAAACCAAATCACCATCCGTGAAGCCGTCACGGAAAACGATGCTGCTGCCTTCTGGGAGCAGCTGCACGCCTATCACAAGCGGGATATTTTCACAGACTCCGACAAGGAAGAACTGGAATATTTCCTTGGTCAAGCGTATCGTGACCACATGATGAAGATCAACGGCAGGCCGCAGGATCGCTGCTTCTTCCTGTTCTTCCATCGGGGCGGACAGGATATCGGCTTTGCTATGCCGGTGATCTTCACCACGGAGGACGGCAAGTGCTTTATCATGGAGTTCTGCGTCTACCCGGAGTTCCGGGGCAGCGGCACGGGAAAAGCGTGTGCAGCAGCGCTTCTGGACTGGGCAAAAAAACACGGCGCACGTTATGCGGAGCTGAACTATGGCGGCAACAAGCGGCGGCGCCGCTTCTGGAAATCGGTGGGTTTTATCGAGAACGGCGCGGACCAATGGGGCGAACCGCTGATGCTCCTGCCCCCGGAGGAAAATCTTCCGATTACCGCAGAGCTTCTCGCCGACCCGGAGGACTGGCAGCTGAAAAAACTGGAAAACGGCTTTCTCAAAGAGATCGGCGAAGCACCGTCAACGGAGGAAAAGCAGGAACAGCTGGCGCAGGCCATCCGGGATGGGAAAATCACGTTCTTTGTGGCAAGGCGGGGCTATCGGGCAGTGGGGATGTGCAGCGTTTCCCGGTGCTTTTCCACCTTCACCTGCACAGATGTCGGGATATTCGATGACTTTTACATTGAGCCTGTGTTCCGGAAAAAGGGCGCTGCCCGGCTGCTGGCACAAGCGGCGCAAGAATGGAGCAAGGAAAACGCCCTTGCCAGCCTGACCGTCACCTGCGCCCCCTGCGACGAGGGGATGTATCAGGCGCTCGGCTTCGATACCCATTTGGGCAAGGCGTTTGCACATCTGGGCTGAATCGCCCGCCGGGAGGACGTGTACCGGCTGACGGAGCTGTGATGGCAGGCAGTATTCCGCCAAAACGCAGCAGTAAGGAGGATAAACCATGAGATTGCGCAGAGATAAGTAACAGTTTCCATAAAATTTGAATGGAGGTTACTTAATATGGAAATCAGAGAATACAAAACATACAACGAATCAGAGATTCTGCGCTTATACACGAGTGTTGGCTGGACGGCCTACACCGATCAGCCGGAGGTACTGCGTAAAGGCTTTGAGGGCTCTATGCTGACCCTTGCCGCTTATGAGGGCGATCAGCTTCTTGGCATCATTCGCACCGTGGGCGATGGGCATACCATCGTGTTTGTGCAGGACATATTGGTGTTTCCGGAGCATCAGCGAAAAGGCTTCGGCTCTGCGCTCTTACAAGCCGTTCTGAACCGATACCGCCATGTTCGTCAGATTGAGCTGGCAACGGATCACACGCCGAAAACCATTGCTTTTTACAAGTCAATGGGATTCTATGAATTGTCCGAAATCGGTTGCTGTGGATTTATGAGAGGATAAGAATACCAGCATCTCAATGCCAAAGGCAGTTGCTGGGGGTATCCGTGCCGCCATCGGCAGCTGAATACAAACGCAAACTAATATTTGCCTTTTCCGGGATTGTGTGGTATGCTGATGCCTGCCGGTCCGTCCGGACACGGCACTATGGGAAAAGAGGGAGAGCGCATATGAAAACCTATCAGGAAATGACCCTTGCGGAACGGCAGGCGGAATACGCCGCCCTGTGCAGGACCCATCAGGAGCAGAAGGCCCTGGGCCTGGACCTGAATATGGCCCGGGGAAAGCCCGGCCGGGAGCAGCTGGACATGGTCATGGAGATGTACAACATCCCCCTGACCGCCGATGACTTCATCACCGACGGCATCGACGCCCGGAACTATGGCTATGTGGCAGGTATTCCCATTGCCCGGAGGCTGTTTGCGGACCTTCTGGGCTGCAAGCCCGGCCAGGTCATCGCCGGAGGCAACTCCTCCCTGGAGATGATGTTCGACGCCGTGTCCAAGGCGTATACCCACGGCCTGCTGCACAGCGAAAAGCCCTGGGGCAAGCTGGACAGGGTGAAGTGGATCTGCCCGGTGCCGGGATACGACCGGCATTTCAAGGTCACGGAATCCTTCGGCATGGAGCTGCTGTCCGTCCCCATGACGGAAACCGGTCCCGACATGGACCGGGTGGAGCAGCTGATCCGGGACCCGGAGGTCCGGGGTATGTGGAACGTGCCCAAATACTCCAACCCCACGGGCATCACCTATTCCCTTGAGACCATCCACCGGCTGGCCGCCATGAAGCCCGCCGCGCCGGACTTTATGCTCATGTGGGACAATGCCTACTGCGTCCACGAGCTGGAGGGGGATTTCGTGCCCTTCCCGGATATTCTGTCCCTGTGCGCGGAGTACGGCAATGGCGACATGGTGTATGAGTTTGCCTCCACCAGCAAGATCACCTTCCCCGGGGCCGGTATCGCCTGCGGGGCCGTCAGCGAGGCCAACGTGGAATACTTCAAGAATCTGCTGAACATCCAGATCATCAGCTACGATAAAATGAACCAGCTGCGCCATGTGCGGTATCTGAAGGACAAGGAGACCACCCTGGCACTGATGCGGCGTCATGCGGCCATTCTGGGGCCCAAGTTCCGGGCCGTGGAGGACGAGCTGGACCGCCACCTGGCCCCCTGGGGCATCGCCAGCTGGAGCCACCCCAAGGGCGGCTATTTCGTCAGTCTGGACGCCATGCCCGGCACCGCCAGGCGGGCGCTGGAGCTGTGCCGGGACGCCGGCGTCACCATGACCGCCGCCGGGGCCACCTTCCCCTATGGCGTGGACCCCCAGGACAGCAACATCCGCATTGCCCCCTCCCTGCCGCCGGTCCACGAGCTGGAGCAGGCCATCGCCATTCTGTGCGACTGCCTGCGCATGGCGGCCCTGGAAAAGCTGGGTATCTGAACCCACCATATGCGAAAAACGGCCGCACCCTCCGGGGTGCGGCCGAAGCACGTCAACCATACGAAAGAAGCACGTTAAAGAAGGATGGAGCATCGCATGAACAAGAAAGTGCTTGCCAGCGGTGTCCGACCGCACCGGCCATAACTTCGGCAACGTGAAGATCGCCTTCGACGTGGGCTGCGTGGTGCTGGCGGCATAAATATCGCAAAAATGGCGTGCGCCGGGGGC
>NZ_JAJEPW010000108.1:0-5764 GCF_020687045.1 Brotocaccenecus cirricatena | reverse complement strand
GGCAGATTGTTTCGCACACTGCCGTGTGCGGCAGTACCTTAGACTGCTTTGCACAGCGCCCTATCTGGGCGCACTTTGACGTTTTGGGTGATTCCAGTCGGCATCCCACCCCATTTTCTGAATCTCTTCCAGATCTCAATGGTATAGCTTGCCGTCTGTTCCTCTTTGAGAAGAAGATGCATTTCGTCGATGTAGTAGCGGGTAGATTTGTGTGCCTCGCGGTTGACCGTCACACGGTTCCAAACCTGGTCTTGGACGATCAACATGCCGATTTTCTTGAGCTGCTTGCCCAACTCCTTGATGTCATACGCCACCACACGGCTGTGAACATCTACGTTGGTCTGGTGGTTAAAAACATTGAGGGAGCCGGTGACGTAGATTTCCAGCGCTGTTGCGATGTACTGCGCTTCCTTTTCATCCTGCTTCCGCAGTTCCTCATAGAGATCACCGAGGATGGGCATGTTCTCCGGGCGCGGGTCATTGAGATAGTTCCGATAGACCAGCCGCACACAGCGGTCAATGATGGTCTTTTCCACCGGCATAAGGCCGTCCTTGCCGCCCACAATTAGCTCACACAAGCTGAGAATGAAATCGGATTTCAGCGACAGTGGATTTTCATCGTCCGAATAGTTGAGGTTCAAGTCCATGGGATTGATATAGTCCGTGGAGGTGGGCGAGATTTTAATGACCTGCCCGTGCAGGTGCTCCACCAGCGGGCCATATTCCGCTTCCGGGTCGCAGATGATGATATCGTCGTCCGTCACCAAAAAGACGTTTGCGATCTCGCGCTTGGCAGAAAAGCTCTTGCCGGAACCGGGTGTGCCCAAAATCAGACCGTTTGGATTCTTCAGGAGTTTCCTGTCTACCATGATGAGGTTATTGCTCAGGGCATTGATGCCGCAGTACAGCGCCTCTTTGCCAGTCTGAAACAATTCCTGGGTGGTAAACGGAACAAAAATGGCAACACTGGAGGTTGTAAGCCCGCGCTGGATGGTGATCTCATTCAGCCCCAGCGGGAGGCTGCTCATCAGCCCTTCTTCCTGCCGGAAGTCCAATGTCGTCAACTGGCAGTTGTATTTCTGCGCAATGGAATTGGCCTGAAACACATTGTTTTTGAGCTGCTGCATGGAACCTGCGGTGTTCAGAATGATGAAGGTCAGAAGAAACATACGCTCGTTCCGGCTCTGAAGCTCCTGCAAGAGCTTTTTCGCCTCATTGCCGTAGGTGGCAAGGTCGGACGGTATGATATCCATATCATACCCGGCGCGGATAGCTTTTTTCTGTTCTTCAATCTTCATTTTATCAAGGTCGGTAATTTTGCGTTTGATGGTCTTGATGGCCTTGACCTGATCCACGGACTGAATGTGCATGGACACGATCACGGAGCTTTCCATATCGAGAAAGTCTGCCAACATGCGGTCATTCAGTTCTGGAGCGAGTATCTGCAAGAACGATGCGCGGCCGTATTTCTTTCCAACGGCAAAGCTGCTGCCAGTTCTGAACTCGAAAGAGCTGGGCGCGATGAAGTCCTTGACGGAGAGGCCGGAGGGCGCAAGCCAATCCCACGAGAAGCGGAACGGCTCCTGTTCATCCATGTGAAGAACATTGTGCATCAATTTGAGCCGGTCGTGGCCGTTCAGCGGTTCCGCCTGCACACCAAGCCGCTTGAAGTTATTGAGGATGTCGATCTCAATGCGCTCCAGCCGGGGTTTCGCGGTTTTCAGATTGTCCGCCTCTACGCCGAAGGTAATGAACTTGGTTTTGACCAGCCCATTATTGCCGCGTGCAAGCTGCGTTTGCAGCATCTTTGTGTACTCCGCGCGTAACTGGTTGAACGCATCCTCTCTCGGCGGGATAGCGATGGTCTGCGCGTAGCTGTCCTTATTGGCGGCAAGGTTTACGAAGGAAAGCTGGAAATGGATGGAGCTGTCAAAGTAATTGAGGAAGTCGCACCATGCGTCAAAGATGGCCGTCTTGTCCTCGTTCTGGTTGAGCTGGTAATTGATATCTTGAAACTGCACCGTTTTGCTGTAATAGTTATCTGTCACCCGGCAGATACCGTCCGGGAACATCCGCTGAAACGGAATGGAATCCTGCGCCGACTTATGCCGTTTGTCTGTGTTTTTCGCTCTGGCAATGGCAGCTTCAATCTGCTTTCTGTCGGCGCGGCTTAACTTTGTTTTTTCCTGAGACAATGCGGTAAACCTCCTTATCCAGAATATCCTGCCGCTGCAATACGGCATAAAAATTGTCTGTCTCATAAGGCCGCACCTTTGGGCGGATGAAGCAGACCTGAACAATATTTTTGATGATCTTCTCCAGCGGCAGGCCGTTTTTCTCGTACAAGGCGAAAAGAAAGAACGGCAGCATGACCACGATCATGCAGATCGCCGCTGCGCTGTTGGAAAGGCTCTGCCGGAGCAGGAAGAACAGCGGCACGCCCACCGCTGCGCCGCTGCCGAAGCAAACGAGCTGCCGCTTGGTCAAGTTGAAGAGGACTTTGGTCTTTACGGCGTTCAAGTCCTTTGGGACGGGTACATAGGCCACTTGCAATCACCTCCGTCAGTGGCTGTTGAACAGGCTCTTGGCAAGAGAACCGGTCTTAAAAAGTGTGAAGCACAAAAGCACTGTATAGCCCATACAGCTCCAGATGGCCGTGGAAATATTCGTATCCACGATCATGTTCTGTACCAGAACGGCGTAGATGGCAACACAGATGATAATAAGGAAGCCCTGAAAGCCGAGGGCGAACAGGCTCCTGAGATAGTTCTGTCCCATCTGCCCCCATTCCCGGTTCATTGCCGTCGCCATGGGGATCGGGGCGATGGAGGTCACAAGATAGATTTCTATCATGCGCCCGTACACGATGATGAAGATGCAGATGTTCAGCGCGTTCATGGTGAGCTTCACGATGGTGGCTTGCAGCCACAGGCCGAGCAGAGACCAGACCTCCATTTCATTGAGCCGTGCTTCCAAATCCGCAAGACTGTTTGCCAGATCAAGGCTGACATTGCCGACCACAACGCCGGAAGCGTTGTTGACCACGCTCTGCGCCACATCGAACACACCCATGACGATATTCCATGTGTTGCTGACAATGAGTACCGCACAGGCCGTTTTGAACACCCATTTGAAGATGAACCAGGTATCGACTTCTCCGTGCATGTTGTTTTTGTCCGTAATGATCTGGATCAGCTCCATAGTCATTACGATGGCGAGGATCACACCGGCGATGGGCAGGATCACGTTGTCTGAAAGGCTGCGGATCATGTTGTAAATGCCGCCGTTCCAGCCCTGCGGCGTTGCGCCGACCTGACCGGCGATCTCTCCGACTCTTGTGTTCACGGTATCAAAGAGGCCGGACAGCGCATCCGTGATGCCGCCGATCAGAATTTCTTTGAGCCAATCAGTGAATTTTTGCCATATTAAGTCCAATCGTTTTTCCCTCCTTCCGTTGGCTCTCCGCATACCGGCGAGAGCCGTATAAGATTACTGCGCTCGTTTTCATTCTCATGTGCACCTGAAAATAAAGCAGAACGCAGAATAGCCGGGGTTCCGGCTATGTATCAGGCGGTCAATGCCGCCTGTAATCAGCTATGTGTGTTGAGCGTCCGGAAAACCTCAACTTCCAGATCAAGGCGCGGAGTCTTTGCATTGCAGCAAGGCAGCGCCCCACCTGCGGGGAGCAGCTTCTCACGCGCGAGATACTCCCGGACAGTCGTGGCAGAGAGTGCGCCGAAGTTTCGGATTTGTGCGGATGAGCACAGAAAGATGAGTACCTCGCGGACGGTCTTCACATCGTTCCGGCTAAGTGGGTTGTAGCACTTGGCGGGCAAATGCAGGGCTTCCAGTCCCTGATAATACAAATGCGTCGGAGAGGTAATGCCGCAGCGTTCACAATAGATTTGTTCCTCCATCTGGAGCTGCTGCCGCAGATATGCGGTTCGTGCTTCAAAGCCGTCTGTGATGTAGTACAGCCATGCGGGATTTTTGTGCAGCCAGCATAGCGCGTCCCGGATGATATTCCGCGTCCGGCTCTCCGAGAGGTTATAGTGCAGGCCAATCGCCTTATAGCCGATGCCCTCGCAGAAATGCTCTCGGAGCACGATCTGTTCACGTTCCGAGAGCGCAGACAGGGCGTATTCCACCCCCTTGCGCTGGTCATCCGTCAGCGCGTCATAGGAGATCATGCGCTGCGTTTCTTCATTGAGATGCAGGGCAGAAAGCAGGTTTTCGGGATAACTGTATCTTCTGGGCATCTGTATATCCTCCTGAAAAAGTAAAAGTTGAACATGCAGAGCAAAGGAGCAGCCCGTCTATATGGGCTGCTCCCTTGCTTCTAAATGGGAGCGAGGGCGGCATCAGCCGCCCATGCAGGACTGCCGGTGTTTAGCCGAAAAGCCCGGTGAGCAGCGGCACCAGCAGAAGGCCAACCAAGGCAACACCGCCGCCCGCCATGAGCTGTTTCATGCCCTGCGATTTAGCCCCCGGATTATCATTTCCGTAGCCCTCCAGCAGGTTAATGACGCCCCAGATTCCGAGACCTGCGCCAAGGGCAATAACCAAAGTTTGGAGAACATCGACAGCAGAGTTAAAGAAATCCATAAATGTGTATGCCGGAATATGCGGGATGTTGGGTTAGAAATGGGTTCTCACAATGCAAGCGCCGGAACGAAAACCGCTGTGCGGCTCCCGATTCCGGCGTCTCCTTTCAATGTTTGATTGTTTTGTTCGTCCCGGCCTTGCAGTATGAGCCGGTGTCTTCTGTCTGTCATGGTGTATCAAGCCTCCTTGCCTTGATAAATCTTTATGAAAAAGCGGGTGATTCGCCCGCTGCTTCATCCGCTTCGGACATATCTACTTCAAAGACATTGTAAGCTTCGTCCTGTTTCGGCTTGAGCCGGTGAGAAAGGAACTTTTCAATGTCAAATTCATTTTTGGGGTTTGTGTCCGACAGGTATCTGTAATTCTTGTGCTGCGTGATATCAAACTTATTGGACAAAAACGGCCGCACGCCGCGAAGCTGCAAGATGCACTTGGAGCCGTCCAGTACGGCAAGCTCATCCACGGTAGCAAGGTCTTTTCCGAGCTTCTGGTAGTTGAGACTGTGAGAGACCTCGCGCCCTCGGCTTTCACCGGTATTGAAGGTGTCGATGGTCTCTTTCCCCAGCGCCTGATTCAGCTCTTTCAACGTGGTCGGCTCCTTACCGCCGAGGAAAATCGAAGTGTCACAATTCCCGATGATCGTATCGGCGTTGTCCTTATACAGCGCCTTGAGCTGGCTTTGTGCCTGCAAGACAAGGCAGGCGGAGATCTCGCGGCTGCGAATGGTTGCCATGAGCTTTTCCAAATTCGGAATCTGCCCGATGTTTGCTGCCTCGTCGATCAGGCAGCGCACATGCACCGGCAGGCGGCCTTTATACTGGTCATCCGCCTTTTCACACAGCAAGTTAAATAACTGGCTGTAAATCATAGAAATGAGAAAATTGAAGGTGCTGTCGGTATCGCTCATGATGAGAAACAGCGCCGTCTTTTTGAAGCTTCCATCCTTGGCTTCCGGGTTGTCGTATATCTTGTCGCCCAGCGTGTCCAGCTCCAGCTCATCATACATGGTGATCTCTCGCAGCTCCGCGATATCAAAGGGGGCAAGGCGTGCGCCGCAGCTAATATTGATACTCTTAGCTGTCTTGCCAGAGACGAAAAGTCAAGGACTTTTTCATCAAATTCAAAAAGAAGTTACATTTTGCGGACTTCCTCACGGAGC
>NZ_JAJEPW010000107.1:0-5813 GCF_020687045.1 Brotocaccenecus cirricatena | reverse complement strand
GCCTGCTATGCAGGCGCCGGTTTTTGTTATGCGGTTATGCCCTTGCGGGGGGATTAATACATGCCGCCCATGCCGCCCATGTCGGGTGCGGGGGCTGCGGGAGCTGCGGGCTGGGGCTTGTCGGCCACCAGAGACTCGGTGGTCAGCACCATGCCGGAGACGCTGGCGGCGTTCTCCAGTGCGGAACGGGTGACCTTGGCGGGATCCACGATGCCGCTGGCGATCATGTCGCAATACTCCTCCTTGTAGGCGTCGAAGCCGTAGCCGTTCTTGCCGGAGGTGCGGACCTTCTCCAGAATCACGGAGCCGTCCAGGCCGGCGTTGGCGGCAATTTGGCGGATGGGCTCCTCCAGAGCCTTGGCCACAATCTGCACGCCGGTCTTTTCGTCGCCCTCGACGTCGGCCAGCAGGGCGGTGACGGCGGGGATGATGTTGACGAAGATGGTGCCGCCGCCGGCCACGATGCCTTCCTCAACGGCGGCCTTGGTGGCGTTCAGGGCATCCTCGATGCGCAGCTTCTTCTCCTTCATCTCGGTCTCAGTGGCAGCGCCCACCTTGATGACGGCCACGCCGCCAGCCATCTTGGCCAGCCGCTCCTGGAGCTTCTCGCGGTCATACTCGCTGGTGGTGTTGCCGATCTGGGCGCGGATCTGGGCCACGCGGTCGGCAATGGCCTGCTTGTCGCCCATACCGTCGACGATGATGGTGTTCTCCTTGGTGACCTTCACCTGGCGGGCACGGCCCAGCATATCCACGGTGGCATCCTTCAGGGTCAGACCCAGCTCCTCGCTGATGACCTGGCCGCCGGTGAGGATGGCGATATCCTGGAGCATCTCCTTGCGGCGGTCACCGAAGCCGGGAGCCTTGACGCACACCACGTTCAGGGTGCCCCGCAGACGGTTGACGATCAGGGTGCTCAGAGCCTCGCCCTCCACGTCCTCGGCGATGATAAACAGCTTCTTGCCGGCCTGGACCAGCTGCTCCAGCAGAGGCAGAATGTCGGAGATCACGGAGATCTTCTTGTCGGTGATGAGGATATACGCATCGTCGATGAGGGCTTCCATCTTGTCGGTGTCGGTGACCATATAGGGGGTGATATAGCCCCGGTCGAACATCATGCCCTCCACCACCTCGGAATAGGTCTCGGCGGTCTTGGACTCCTCGATGGTGATGACGCCGTCGGCGGAGACCTTCTCCATGGCCTCGGCGATGAGCTTGCCGATGAAGGCGTCGCCGGAGGAGACGGTGCCCACGCGGGCAATGTCGTCGGTGCCGTTGACCTTCTGGCTCTGCTGGCGGATGGCGGCCACGGCGGCATCCACGGCCTTGGCCATGCCCTTCTTCATGACGATGGGGTTGGCGCCGGCGGCCAGGTTCTTCAGACCCTCGCGGATCATGGCCTGGGCCAGCAGGGTGGCGGTGGTGGTGCCGTCGCCGGCCACGTCGTTGGTCTTGGTGGATACCTCACGCACCAGCTGAGCGCCCATGTTCTCAAACGGATCGTCCAGCTCGATCTCCTTGGCGATGGACACACCGTCGTTGGTGATCAGGGGCGTGCCGAACTTCTTATCCAGCACCACGTTGCGGCCCTTGGGGCCCAGGGTGATCTTTACGGTATCGGCCAGCTGATTGACGCCGGACTCCAGAGCTTTGCGGGCTTCCTCGCCGCGCTTGATAATCTTAGCCATAGTATTGCCTCCTAATTAAAACAGACAGCGAATTTTTTACTCAACGATAGCCAGGATGTCAGCCTGCTTGACGATGATATACTCCACGTCCTCCAGGGTGACCTTGGTGCCGGCATACTTGTCGGTGATGACCTTGTCGCCGGGCTTGACGGTCATGGTAACGGTCTTGCCGTCCACAACGCCGCCGGGGCCCACGGAGATCACTTCCGCCACAGAGGGCTTCTCCTTGGCAGAGCCGGTGAGGATGATGCCGCCCTTGGTGGTCTCCTCCGCCTCCGTCATCTTCAGCACAACGCGATCAGCAAGCGGTGTCAGTTTCATAGTTGGTTCCTCCTTATATCTTTACATAATAAACGAGTTCAGCGTTAGCACTCGACTTCCTGGAGTGCTAACGCTGATTATCATACCACACTATTTGGATTTTGCAAGGGGGATTTTGGAAAAAATTCAAAAATTCACAAATTGGTCAAATATGGACAGGGGACCTTCCGGTCACAGCCGCCCCAGAGCGGCCAGGATCAGCCCCGCCAGCTCCAGAGCCCCCACCGCCGAAAGAAGGCAGATGGCGGCAAGGCCGGGCTTGGGAATGCGCAGCGGGGTCACATACAGCGCCGCCAGCAGCAGCATTCCCGCCGCCAGGATATACGGCCCGCCGGGCAGCAGCAGGCCCAGCAGGTAAAACAGCGGAAAGACCAGGGCACTGGCTGTGATGGGCAGGCCCAGATAGTATTTCCGCCCGCCGCCCTCCGTCTGCTGGCGCTCCTCCTCGGTGACGTTGAAATACGCCAGCCGGATCAGTCCCGCCAGGGTGAACACGCACAGCGCCGCCCCATACCATACCGGAGTTGGGGCATCGCTCCACCGGCTCCAGGCGCAGTAGCCCGCCACCGACGGCAGCGCTCCGAAGCACAGCACGTCGTTGAGTGAGTCAATCTGGATGCCGAAGGACTGCTGCTGATGGCTGCGGTCCTTTTTGGTGCGGGCAATGCGGCCATCGAAGCAGTCCAGCAGTCCCGCCGCCAGCAGGCAGAACACAGCGGTCAGGTGCCGCCCCTCCACCGCCTGGAACATACCCGTCACCCCCAGGGCCGTGGCGGCGTAGGTGGCCAGCACCGTATAGTCATAAAAGCCGATCATAGGCACATCCTCATTTTCATATCTCATGCTTCACGCGTTCCGCCGCAGCTTTTCCAGCATGCGCACGAACTCCTCCGGCAGGGGGCAGGTCAGCTCCACCGGCTCCCCGGTGCGGGGGTGGATGAACCGCAGGCCCACCGCGTGGAGGCACTGGCCCGTCAGCCCGGCCACGGACTTTTTGGCCCCGTACACCGTGTCCCCCAGGATGGGGTGGCCGATATAGGCCAGATGGACCCGGATCTGGTGGGTGCGGCCGGTTTCCAGACGGCAGCGCAGATGGGTGACGCCGGGATACCGGGCGATGACCTCCCAATGGGTCACGGCCTCCCGGCCCCCCTGCCGCACCACCGCCATGCGCTTGCGGTCCACCGGATGGCGGCCGATGGGGGCGTCCACGGTGCCGCTGTCCTCCCGGAAATTCCCCACTGCCAGACATTCATAGGTCCGGGCCAGGGTGTGGTCCGCCAGCTGGGCCGCCAGGGCCAGATGGGCTGCATCGTTTTTGGCGGCGATAATGAGGCCGCTGGTGTCCCGGTCGATGCGGTGGACGATGCCGGGACGCTTCTGGCCCCCGATGCCGGACAGGCTCTCCCCGCAGTGATACAGCAGGGCGTTGACCAGGGTGCCGTCCGGGTGCCCAGGGGCCGGATGCACCACCATGCCCGTGGGCTTGTTCACCACGATGACGTCCCGGTCCTCATACACCACGTCCAGGGGGATATTCTGGGGCCGGGCCTCCGGCTCCTCCGGCTCCGGCAGCTGCACCTCCAGCACCTGGCCCGGCTGGACCCGCAGGTTCTTCGCCGCCGGGCGGCCCCGGTCCGTGACCCGCCCCTCCTCCAGGAGCCTTGCGGCGGCGGACCGGGTCAGGCCCTCCAGCCGCCGGGCCAGCAGGCTGTCCGCCCGCTGTCCCGCTTCTTCACTTGTCACCGTCAGGCGTATCGTTTCCATGCGGACGTTCCCTCTTGTCGTATTTGTCGTAGAAGAACAGGTAGTACACGGCCCCCAGAATCGCCCCCACCACCACGCAGCAGTCGGCGAAGTTGAACACCGGATAGGAAAACAGGGTCAGGTCGAACATATCCACCACATAGCCCCGGAAAAGCCGGTCGATGAGGTTTCCCACGCCTCCGGCCAGGATCATCACCCCGGCGATCACGCCCAGGGGATGGCGCACGATCCGCCGCACCAGCAGATACGCCACCGCCGCCATCAGCAGCACCGTCACCACCGCCAAGGCCGTGGTCTGGCCGGAGAAGCTGGACCAGGCCGCGCCGTAGTTATGTACCCGGGTCAGCTGCACGATCCCCGGCAGAAACGCCGCCGACTCCCCCAGAGCCAGGTGCTCCACCGTCCAGTATTTGATAAGCTGATCCGCCCCCAACAGGGCGGCGAATAACACAATGTACCACATGAGCGAAGTGTTCCTTCCTGTGAAAATACCTAATTTATGATTATATCGTATCTCCGTCCCTATTGCAACCGCGAAATAAGGTGTACCAAATTTTAACCATATTGTCACCGTTTTGTAACTATTATTCACCATTTTGAGATGAATTTGCCGGGAAACTCCTGTATACTACAAGTACAGTAAGGGAAAAACCAACATTCACCTCGGGAAAGGAGTCGCCATGAAGAAGACGGTATTGCTGCTGGCAGTGTGCTTGATGCTGGGGCTGTGTGCCTGCGGCCTGCGCGGGCAGAGCGTAGCGAGGAATACCGTCGAGCCTGTGCATTTCTCCGCCCCGGCGGTCCGACAGGACGCAGCCCCGGCGGAGGAGCCCCGGGTGACCCTGCCCCAGGGGGCCAGCCTGCTGACGGAGCAGGAGCTCCGCTGGTTCGGCGGCAGCTGCTTCAATGTGTTGCCGTCCCGGGGACCCAACCTGTTCCTGGCCGCCTCCTATGACCGGGCGGAGGATATGGATCTGGCATCCCTGTTTGCCGCCGGAGCCGGAAGCCGGGAGCTGTCCGACCGGGAGTTGCGGCAGCTGGGTATGGACGGCTGCGCCCGCCTGACGGCGGTGGAGCTAGAGGATCTGCTGCTGCGCTGCACGGGGCTTGGTCTGGCGGATATGTCCGACAGCGCCTTCCACGGCCTGGTATACCTGGCGGATTTCGACGCGTACTATGCACCGGCCGGTGACGCGGGCTATGTCCGCTTCCAGTACGGCTGCCACAACCCCGACGGCACCGTGACCCTGCGCTATCCTGGTGGCAGCGTGACCCTGCGGCAGGACGCGGGCCGCTGGGTGACAGCTTCCAACATCCTGGACTGACGGGGCGGCGAGAGCACCCATCAGATACTCCCTTCTGTTCTTTTCTTTCATCTCTTGCCAAAAGGCGGTCCCATTCCCCCGGGGCCGCCTTTTGGCACATTATAATATAGGTGTATATGGCTTGCAAGAAGTGAACGAAATTATAACTGTACAGACCATAACCCCACCTTCTGGCAGGGATAAAAAAGTTGAAAAATGCGGGAAAAAGGTGTTGACAAATGGGGAATGGGGTGGTATTCTAACAAAGCTGTCGGCGAGAGCCGCGGCGGAGACACGGAGAACCGAAAAAAACAAGACTTCCCGAAAAAAGTTCTTGACAAAGCGAGCTCGATGTGGTATCCTAAATAAGTCGTCTGTAAAGACGGCGAACGACAAACGGTTTCAAAAAATGTGAAGAATGTCGAAAAAAGTTCTTGACAAACGAAACTGCTTGTGGTAAAATACCAACTGTTCCGCGGGTGCGGGGCGTGTATCTTGTAAATTAAACAATGAACGAACAAAGCGCCAGACGGGAGCGCATCGGAAGATGCGCGACTGAAAAGCTCGGACGCTGGGGTTTAGTCAATTACCCAGTGTTTGAGCAGAGTTTATGAAGCTATGGAAAATAGCTCTGTAAAATGATTAGCTCAGCGGAAACGCTGTGTTGATACGATTTATAGAGAGTTTGATCCTGGCTCAGGACGAACGCTGGCGGCGTGCTTAACACATGCAA
>NZ_JAJEPW010000106.1:0-5869 GCF_020687045.1 Brotocaccenecus cirricatena | reverse complement strand
AGGCGCTGCTGCAAGTCGCTGGGCCGCCATGGGCAATCGAGATCATGCAAGGCGATGAGCCTGTCCTGCACATTGGTGCCTGCGCCCATTTTGGCCGTGCTGCCCATGAGGATGCGCACCTCGCCTCCACGCACTTTTGCAAACAGCTCCTTTTTCTTTTGCTCGGTTTTGGCATCATGGATAAAGGCAATTTCCTCCTCCGGAATACCCTCTGCCACGAGTTTCTTTTTCAGGTCGTTATACACATCTGTAAACTGATCCGGTATCATTTCGTAGACCCCTTCTGCATTTTTCTGCATTTCAATCGGCGTATTCTTGTTCGGCGTAGACAGGTCGCAGAAAACCAGCTGGGTGCTGCGCTGATCTTTGGTCTGCGCCCAGATACGGGCGACATTGCGGGCGCAGGTTGCGACCTTGCCGTTGGGGTCATCGGCGGCCAGCGGGTTGATAAGGCGCATATCCAGCGCCAGCTTCCGTCCATCGTTGGTGATGCGGAGCATATTGTCCGTGCTGGGATCGACCGCACGGGCACGGACACGCTCGGCTCGTTCCGCCAGTTCCGCTACCACCGCCCGCTGCAATTCGTTCGGCTGGATGACCTCGGTGTGAAAATTGGCTTTCGGGACCGGCAGGTTCAGCATATCCGCCGTCTGCACATCGGCCACCATTTTGAAGGTCGCCATCAGTTCCGGCAGATTGAAGAATTTTGCAAAGCGGGTTTTCGGGCGGTAGCCGCTGCCTTCGGGGGCCAGTTCAATGGCCGTCACCGTCTCGCCAAAGTCGCTGGCCCAATCGTCGAAGTGGACAAGGCCCATCTCCTGCAAAGTCTGATACTGCAAGTACCTCTGCACCGTATACAATTCCACCATGCTGTTGGAGATCGGGGTACCGGTGGCAAAGATAACGCCGTGGCTGTCGGTCAGCTCGTCCAAATACTGACACTTGGCAAAGAGATCCGAGGACTTCTGCGCTTCCGTCTGCGCGATACCGCCGACATTGCGCATTTTCGTCATCAGAAAGAATGACGATAGGTAATCCTTTGAACGTGATGTGCGGCGAAGCCGCACATTCGTTTCCTCCGGATTTTCCCCCGTCTCACGCCGGGCGTGCACCTTTCAGCGCACCCGGCCTACCATCAGATTGACTTACTTTCTACTGATTTCATTGCATCTGTACCCTCACGAATACAGCGCACTTGTAAATTTCACTTTTTGAGTTTTTCACGATATTTCTTGATTTTGCGTACCGCCTTGGCATCCAACTCTGGCGGTATAGGACTGTTGTGTACCATGCGGTGACACGGTATACATAGCCATGCTAAATTTGGAACTTTGTTGATTCTTTCAATCGGAAGTCGTGGATTTACATGATGACAATGTTTCGGAATCAGTTCAGAGAAATATCTACCACAGCATTTGCATTTTCCCTTATCTCGGTTGTAGGCATATTCCCGATTCATAAAATACTCGAAATTGGCTTTCCATCCCTTGCCGCTAGCGTAGATGGATAAGGCTATATCTTCGGGTGTATTGATGGAGGGGCGGTCACAGGGCAACGGTTTATGCTTGGTACGATAATTTACATACCGCCTGCGTCCATCCTCCGTATAAGGGGTCATTTTCTGGTCAAATGGTTTGCTTTCATAACGACTGTGTGTAATAAACGCATAGGTTATTCCGAACCATTTCCCATCAATTTGAATTGCGAAGGTTTTACTGTCATAACCTTCGTGCCGATGTGGCAGATTACTTAATTCCTTTAACGGCACCTGCATTTGGTTGTACTGCTTGGGAAACAGGTTTTTCCATACTGCCAACGCCGTATTATTCACTCTACGGTCAATGGCATGGTAGGCATGAGAACAGATAGAGGGTTGCAAATACTGTGCCAGTCCCATAATCACGGAGTTCACATACTGGATTTGAGCCGCCTGCGTGTTGGATTGCGTGTATAATCCAATTTTCCTAACTTCTTTTTGCAAGGTATGGATTTTCTTCGTCAATCGTTCCATATCAGGGAATGGCTTTCCTACCAGATTATCTGACCATGTGGCTGGGTCTGGTGTTTTCCTCTTTCGTTCTGCCTTGACTATGTAACCGAGGAAATGAATACCATTCTTTCTCAAATCGGTTACATAGGTCTTTTCCTGTGACAGTTCCAACTTCATGCGATGCTTAAAATACTTTGTCAGTTCATGCTTCATACGGAACGCTTCCTGTTCCGTAGAGGTCAGGATCATCCAATCATCCGCATAGCGAAAATTGTATTTCGGGGTGATTCCAGACCATTTCAGCCTTCGGGTATCGTTGCATTTGTGCTTGCATTGACGGTGCGGCTCCATATAGCAGCGCCCCACATACCAGTCAAAGTCATTGAGATACACATTGGACAGCAACGGAGATAATATACCGCCCTGTGGTGTTCCCATTTCTGTTGCATGGTATAAGTCCTGATCGATATATCCGGCTTTTAGCATTTGGCTGATGATTTTCAGAACCCTCTTATCGTGGATTCCGATTCGCCATAGCTTTTTCAGCAACAATCTATGATTGATGTTGTCAAAACAGCCCTTTATATCTCCCTCGACTGCCCATACCGGCTGGTCTTTGGATTTCACACTTGCATTGATGACATTGACAATATCCCGGATAGCGTGCTTCTGCGCCCGGTAAGGACGGAAACCATAGCTGTGCGGATAGAATCTCGCTTCGCATATCGGTTCCAGAATCAGTCGCATACATTCCTGTATAATCCTATCCAATACAGTGGGAATACCCAGAGGTCGCTTTTTGCCGTTTGCCTTTTCGATATACTTCCGTTTGGCTGGCTTCGGCTTGTAATTGGAGATATTTGATTGAATCAACTGAAATAGTTCTTCTTTTGGCATTTGCAGATACTTGTCCATTTTCATCCTGTCCACACCGGCAGTTTTGCTGCCCTTGTTGGACTTGATGTTATGAACAGCGGTTACAATAGTCACTTCGCTGACCATTGCTTCCAACAGTCCCGTGAATGAAACGCCTTGCCCCGATTTTTCATAGAGCAGGTCTTGAAACTGTTTCAATTCTTTTTCTGTTGAAAATCTGACGCTTAAATGCACAAGGTTTTCACCTCGCAGTTCGTCACCCGTCTTTCAGGGAGTTATTGGATTTTCTTTCGTGAAATTTACAAATCAATCTGACTCGTGCCCTTCGCCGTGGGGCATTTCAGCCCCGTGTAATTGGCATTACCCAATTGCAGACTACTATGGCACGGCTGACTTCCTGTATTCTTCATTGTGCTGTAACACTCCAAATACAGGCTCTCAAACGTTCCCAAATCTCTATCCTTGTGGTCAATAGACCGTTGAAACCCTTAGGCCGCTACCTTACACCGGGAGAACCTAACCACACTTTGAATCACAGTTGTTGTGTGGTTCCGCATGAATATTTCATTTCATGGGGCATATACGGAAAAACCAGCCGTATCTGCTTTCTCCAATCTTCATCCTTTCGGATGCCAAGCACTCTTACGATGCTGCATAGCTTTCACTACTGGATAGCCATAGGTTTCGGAAGCCCGCACCATTATTATCCATGCCTTTCGGTTTAGGTTTTCAGGTTACGACTTCACCACGCTTTGTACCCTGTCTATTTACAGATAGACAACGCACAGTGGAGTATTAGCTCTCGTACTGCCTGCGGTTTGACAGACCGCTGTGGGGTTTCTCCTTTCCGGCATTGATTCTGTACGGCAGAGGAATTTCGCCTCTGAATTTGAGATTTGAGTTCTCTACGATATTTTCTTGATATATCAAGTGCTATCGCATGGTGCTTTTCGTCATAGCTGTCTGCTACGACTTATGCACAACGTTTCGCACGGTTTTTGAAATTGTGGCTCTCGTCGATGAACAGTCGGTCGATGCCTAATTCTTCAAAAGTCACCGTGTCGTCTTTGGTGCTCTGGTCGTTGAGCTTTTCCAACCGTATCTCCAGCGACTTGCGGGTGCGCTCCATCTGCTTGATGGTGAAGTTCTCCGCCCTCTGCCGCTTGGCGTCGCTGATGGCCAGCAGCACCTCGTCGATCTGCCGCTGCAAAATGGCCTGTTGCCGCTCACGGGACAGGGGAATCTTCATGAGCTGACTGTGGCCGATGATAATTGCATCGTAATCTCCGGTGGCGATGCGGGCGCACAGCCTGCGGCGGTTGCGCTTTTCAAAATCGCGTTCGGTAGCCACCAAAATGTTAGCGGCCGGATAGAGCCGGAGCCACTCCGCCGCCCACTGTTCCGTGATGTGGTTGGGCACCACGATCAGCGACTTGGTGCATAGCCCCAGACGCTTCATTTCCATAGTGGCGGCAACAATTTCAAAGGTTTTCCCTGCGCCCACTTCGTGTGCCAACAGCGTATTGCCGCCGTACAATACATGGGCGATGGCGTTCACCTGATGCTTTCGCAGGCTGATCTCCGGGTTCATCCCCACAAAGCGGATGTGGCTGCCATCGTACTCCCGCGGTCGGATGGAATTGAAGGTGTCGTTATAGATGCGGCACAGCCGTTCGCGCCGGTCAATGTCCTGCCACAGCCAATCGGCAAATTTGGACTTGATCAGCTCCTGCCGATCCTGGGCGATGGCAGTTTCCTTCACATTCAGAACCGGCCGCTCCTTGCCGTCCTCCACAACGGTATCGAACACCTTGACCACCCGCTGATTCAGTGTCTGCTCCAGGATGTGGTACGCCGTGATACGCTTGGTGCCGTAGGTGGTGACGGCTTTGATGTTGCCGCCGTCCATGCTTTTGTTGCTGATGTTCCATTCTCCGCTGTATTCGGAGCGAACGACCCGCATTCTCTGCCTGGCGTATACGCTGGTACCGAACAGCTCGAACATAAACTGCTGATAGACATCGGTAGGCACCCACGATGCACCGATCCGCACACCGATCTCCGCAGCGGTCAGCTCTGTCGGCTGCACAGCTTCCATGGTGGAGAGATACCCGGCAAGCGCATCTTTCTTTTCGGCCGGCAGCGCTGCTTGCAGCGCCTGCAGCATACGCAGCTTTTTGCGCACATTGCCGGACAGAAATTCCTCAGCAGTGACATAGGGATATGCCGCCAGATCAAGCTGCACCGGACTGATCTCCTCCGGCGTAAGACCGCAACGGACATTCCGGTAAATGACCCCGGAAAGCTCCTGCACCAGCTCGTCCTCACTTTTACCGGACAGCTCCGACATAAAGCCGAGATCCACCTGCGCTTTTTCGGAGAGAGATACCGCCAGCGCCTCCGATGCCGTATCCACCTGCGTGACCGGCTCATGCGGGCGAATGGTGCGCTTGGTGAACATATCCGCCTTGCGGGCGAAATTGCCTTCGTTGTCCAGCACCTCCAACGAGCACAGCAGCGGATAGCTGCTGTCATCCGAAAAGGCAAGGTTGTTGCCGCGGGTGTAAAGCCGCCCGTATTTTTTGACATAGGCATCGTACAGCCCGTTCAGCTTCTCCTGCTCGCGCCGGATGATCTCATCGGGATGGTTCTCCGCCTGGTATTCGATGAGCTGACGGGTGCAGTCCCGCAGGGCGATCATGCCGCGCACTCGGTTCTCGGTGGTCAGCGGCAGTTCGACCGGCTCCATGCGGCTGTCAATGCGGAAATACAGCTTGCCGTCTACGCTGGTAAAGCTGTAATTACGCACATTCGGGTCTGCGGGAATGGATAAATCTTCCTCCTCCGGCCCGTCCTGCTCATAGGTGGGGATCTGTGCATGAAGCCCCGATACCGCTTCGCTCAGCAGATCGGCAAGATCGGCATTTTCATAGGGCTTGCACACGCTGTCAATGCCGTATTGGGTGCTCTCCATGGCCATCTCGCCCAGCACCATTTCCGGAT
>NZ_JAJEPW010000105.1:0-5883 GCF_020687045.1 Brotocaccenecus cirricatena | reverse complement strand
CCCCCCCCCCCCCCCCCCCCCCCCCCCCCCCCCCCCCCCCCCCCCCCCCCCCCCCCCGCCCGGACAGCAAGCAGCACCTATGCCTATGACAAGGACAACCGGCTGACCAAGGCGACGGAGGGTGCCATCTCCGCCAACTACACCTACGACAGCTTCAGCCGCATGACGGGGCTGACCGCCAAAAACGGAGTCCCTCTTACCACAAAAATGCCTCATATATAAGACGGGTATAACAGCTTACCTGTCTTATATATGAGGCTTAGTTTTGTTCACATTTTCTTCTCTATCGCCTTACGCGCCTTGCTCCTGGCCCTTGTCAGCAGCATCCGCACACTGCTGGACTTGACGCCCAGGGCAGAGGCAATCTCCGCATCGCTCATGTTCAGGACATATTTGTCCTCCAGCAGCTGCCGCGTCCGCGAATCCAGCTGCGGCCAGACCTGCCAAAGCACATCGGCATCGTCCAAAAGCAGGATCTGCCGTTCCGGATCCTCTGCATCCCGGGAGGCAATGTCGATCACCCCATTCCCCACAGGGAAGGGGGCTCTGCGCTGACGCTTTTCCTCCTCGATGGCATTATACCGGCACGCCACAACGATGTAGTTGGTGCGGGAGGCTGCGTCCATCTCCCGCAGCTGGGGAATATGGTCGATGAATTTTCTGACAGACTCCTGCAGCACATCCTCGCACGTCCATTGGTCATGTATGACCTTCCGGATGGTTGCGTACATGAGCGGATGGTATTCCAAAAACAGCCACTCCATAAAGTCCCGGTCATCATCATTCTCTATGGTCTGAATGCAGATGGGAATCATTCGGCATTCTCTCCTTTTCAGAAAAGCAATAAAAACCGAGAAAAATTATAGCAAAAAAATCGCATCTTGACAATAGTGCTTCCATGGAAGAAAATATTTTTGGAAAAAATTTAGAAAAACTGTTGCATTTTGCCGTTTCAACAGTTCTATTAGTGTAGAGGGATTTGAGGAGGTACCAGCATGACAAAGCAGGAAATGCTGTATGAGCAGTATAATGATGCATTGTTCCGGCTGCTGATGCACAGTGTTGCACAGCATCAGGGGCAGCAGTACCAGGAGGAAAACCAGGCACTGAAAGCGCAGGAGGGCGGCCCCTCCGAGACGGCGAAGCGCCGGTGTCTGCGGACGATCTCCCGGCAGGTAAGGCGGGGCCACGCCCGCGCCGCAGCCCGGACGGCGTCGCGGGTCCTCAGCAAGGCGGCGGTCGTTATGCTGCTGGTCATTTCCTGCCTGACGGCTGCGTTCGCCGTGTCACCCGTTTTCCGCAGCGACGCGCTGCGGTGGGCTGTGGCGACCTTCGGCGATCATGCGGAGTACCGATTCAACCAAACGGAAGGAGGTGTTCAGTACCAGGGCATCGAAGTGGGCTGGCTGCCGGAGGGATATGAGCTGGTGGAAAATCAAAATACAAACGGAACGATATCACGGCGTTATATCAGACCGAGCGGTAGTGTAGAGCAGAGAGTTGATATTCGTGTAATGAATTTTGATGGGGAAGGCGTCTTCAAAGTCGATACGGAGGCTAATCAACTGTATCAGACTATTGTACATGATACCCTTGCTACAGTAATCCAACGCGATGAAAGCATGCAGATTATCTGGATGTATCCAGAATCCAATTGCATTGTCATGCTTTGCGGCGATAACATCTCCACAGAGACTGCCCTGAGAATTGCCCAGAGCATCGTTTTGTCCTGACGGACAGTCAGGACCCTTATTGCAGAAAAATGACAGACAGGAGAGAAGACATGAAGAAGAAACTGGTTTCCTTTATGTGCGCCGTCATGGCCGCGCTTTGCCTGGCGGTATCCGTTCCCGTGCAGGCCTATGCTGCACTGAAGGATGAGATTGCTCTGCAGTACATTGGCATTTCGGAAATATCCGCCAATCTGCACTTTGAAAATGGCGTTGCTTATTGCCGGGGAACTACCCGTGCATACAAAGGGTATACCGTTAATTTAGTCGTTGTCTTAAAGCGCAACAATGTGGAGTACGCGCGTTGGGAAGAAACGGTTACATATGATACCATTATACTTGAGAAACCCTGCAGTATCACTCACGGCCATGTGTACCAGGTTGTGGTCACAGCCTATGTGTATGACTCTGCGGGGAAGCTGGTGGAGACCCAGACAGCTTCTACCGGAGTCAAGGCCTATTAACACCGCAAAACTGTAACAAAAAAACGAACGAAGGTGACCCTTCATGCAGACCGAGGATGCTCCAGAGCTGACACCGGAGTTTCTGGAGGACTTGCGTCGATATACGGAATACGGGTGGGGACCCGGGATCACGGCGGCGCTGCTGAACCGTTGGCATCCGGTGGCGCTGACAAACCTGGATGTGATCAGACTCCGCCGACGTTTGGGCCGAGCGGCAGCACCGGTGCAGAATGCCAGCGACGACGAGCCGCCCCGCCACTGATTCCTGACCCGAAGCTATTTCAAAATATATAACCTCGTTACAACACAATTGAAGGGCTGACGGTTACATAGAACAGAGTGTTTACCTGATAGCAAATAGGCTTCTTCGATACAAAGGCCGTCCAGCGAAAGCTGGACGGCCTTTGTATATTAAATATCAGTTATCGGGCAGTATAGGCAATATGATTGGCCTGTGCCCATTGCTCCGCATAGCTTCCGGCGGCAACGCTGAGAACTACATTACCGCAGCCCGCAAAGGCATTATTGGTCATATAGCTCAGCCCGTCCGGCAGATAAACAGACGTCAAACTGGTACAACCACGGAAGGCATTGCCATAGACCGTCTTTACCATCTCCGGCAGAATCAGTTCCTTCAGGCTGGTGCAGCCGTTGAAGGCAGAGCCGCCGACGGTGGTCAATTTGCTGCCATCCTCAAAGATCACCGACGTCAGGCTGGTGCAGCCGAAGAACGCAAAGTCAGACAGATTGGTGATGCCCGCCGCGATCTCCACCGTGCGGATGGACTCCCGGTAAGCGGCCCAAGCCACCGCACCAGCGTAGGTGGGGTTCGTCAGGCTGCCGGTGCCCCGGATGCTCAGCGCGCCGTCGCTGTACAGCTCCCAGGTGGCGTCAGCGCCGCAGGAGCCGGAGGCGGTAACCGCGCGTTCGCGCTCCACATAGGCAATGCCGTTGCTGATGGCGTACTGCTTGGCATAGCTGTTGTAGGCCACGCTGAGGACCACCTTGCCGCAGTCCCGGAACGCGCCGCCGGTGATGTAGGACACCGTATCCGGCAGATAGACAGAGACGAGGTTGGAGCAGCCGCGGAAGGCGTTGCCGTAGATGGTCTTGACGCCCTGGGGCAGGGTCAGCTCCTTCAGACTGGTGCAGCCGTTGAAGGCGGAGCCGCCGATGGTGGTCAGGCGGCTGCCTTCGGCAAAGCTTACCGTCTCCAGAGCGGAGCAGCCATAGAAGGCGAAGTCAGGCAGGTTGGTGATGCCGGAAGCGACCTCCACCGTGCGGATGGACTCGCGATAGGCGCTCCAGGCCACGGCCCCGGCATAGGCGGGATTGGTCAGGCTGCCGGTGCCCCGGATGCTCAGCGCACCGTCGCTGTACAGCTCCCAGGTGGCGTCAGCGCCGCAGGAGCCGGAGGCAGTAACCGCGCGTTCACGCTCCACATAGGCGATGCCGTTGCGGATGGCGTACTGCTTGGCATAGCTGTTATAGGCCACGCTGAGGACCACCTGGCCGCAGCCCCGGAACGCGCCGCCGGTGATGTAGGACACCGTATCCGGCAGATAGACAGAGACGAGGTTGGAGCAGCCTCGGAAGGCGTTGCCGTAGATGGTCTTGACGCCCTGGGGCAGGGTCAGCTCCTTCAGACTGGTGCAGCCGTTGAAGGCGGAGCCGCCGATGGTGGTCAGCTGGCTGCCCTCAGCAAAGCTTACCGTCTCCAGAGCGGAGCAGCCGAAGAAGGCGAAGTCAGGCAGGCTGGTGATGCCGGCGTCCACATGGACCACGCGGATCATGTGGCGATAGGCATACCAGGCGGTGGCGCTGGAAACCTTGGGATTGCTGAGAGCGCCGCTGCCCTTGATATGCAGGACGCCGTCGCTGTACAGCTCCCAGGAAGCGTCAGCGCCGCAGGAGCCGGAGGCGATGATCTCAGGCTGACGCTCCACATACCGGATGCCGTTGTGCGCGGCAAAGTCCTTGGCATAGCTGTTGTAGCCCACGCTGAGGACCACCTGGCCGCAGCCCCGGAACGTGGATGCAGCCAGATAGGACACGCTGTCCGGCAGATAGACGGAGGTGAGGTTGGAGCAGTTGCGGAAGGCGTTGCCGTAGATGGTCTGCACATGCCGGGGCAGGGTGACCTCCGTCAGGGCGGAGCAGCCGCGCAGGGCGGAGCCGCCGATGGTGGTCAGCTGGCTGCCCTCGGCAAAGCTTACCGTCTCCAGAGCGGAGGAGCCATAGAAGGCGAAGTCAGGCAGGCTGGTGATACCGGCGTCCACATGGACCGCGCGGATCATGTGGCGATAGGTATACCAGGCGATGCCGGAGGCTGCCTTGGGGCTGGTGAGAGCGCCGCTGCCCTTGATATTCAGGACGCCATCGCCATACAGCTCCCAGGAAGCGCCTGCGCCGCAGCTGCCGGAGGCGATGACCGTGGCGGCACGCTCCACATAGGCAATGCCGTTGCGGATGGCATACTGCTTGGCATAGCTGTTGTAGGCCACGCTGAGGACCACGCCGCCGCAGCCCTGGAACGCCGTGGAGGAGATGAAGCTGATCCCATCCGGCAGATACACGCTGTTAAGAGACGTGCAGCGGGCAAAGGCGCGGCCGTTGATGGTCTGCAGGCCCTCGGGCAGCACAATGGACGTCAGGGAGCGGCAGTCATAGAAGGCCGAGCCGCTGATCAGGTTCAGCTTCGTGCATTCCTCCAGATTGATGCGGACCAGGCGGGAGCATCCATTGAAGGCGGAGCCGGAAATGGTGGTCAGCTGGCTGCCGCTTTCGAAGATGAGGTCCGTCATCATGGAGCAGTAGTAGAAGCACTGGGTGGACAGGGTGGTGATACCGGCGGACACATAGACCTTGCGGATGCCGTCCTTGGCCGTCTGCCAGGGAACGGTGGCGCGGCTTGTGGTGGACAGGGGACCGGAGCCGGTGATCACCATCCGGCCGTCGCGGTACAGCACAAAGCACGCGTTCTCACCGCAGATACCGGCCAGCAGGATATTCTCCGTGGGGACGAACTGTCCGTCCAGGAAGGTGCAGCGCTGACCATCCATGATGTATTCGCCCGTATAGGCCAGGCCGTCTGCATCGAAGTTATAGTTGACCTCGTCCAGGAACAGATAGCCGGTGACATACCGTCCGGCGGTGAAGTACATTCTGCGTCCGGACTCGCTGTCCGTCGCCCAGCCGTTGTACTGCACCTGGGCCGCGTTTTCGGTGTGGCCGCAGACGGAGCACTCCAGCTGGCCGGTGGAACGGTCATACACATAGGTGTGCTCATCGTTCTGGCAGATGGGGGCGGTGCGGCGGGTGAACTGATCCAGCACCGTCCGGGTGCCGTCGGTGGCCACGTTATAGGCGGTGACGGTGGCCTGGAAGCGGTCGGCGGTGACGTCCACATAGACGCTGTCGAAGTCCAGGGTGGCCACGTCAAAGTGGAAGTCGGGGTTGTTCACGATGGAATAGGACTTGCCGCCGGTGGAGCCGCAGATGTAGTACACCGTGCCGTTTTCGTCCACCTGACCGCCGGTCATGGGGGCGGTGCGGGCATAGCTGTGGTCATTGCCGGAGAAGTAGAAGTCGATGCCGGCTGCATCGCAGGCAGCGGGCAGATACTGCACATAGGTTTCGCCGCCGCCGGTGGGATTGGTGTAGTAGGCGGGCACGTGGGTCACCAGCAC
>NZ_JAJEPW010000104.1:0-6016 GCF_020687045.1 Brotocaccenecus cirricatena | reverse complement strand
CTCAACGACTTTGCCAAGCAGCTTGCCGTCCATAACCGCCGCGCCAACAACTTGCCCATGAGACCCCTCCGCTGGCTCTCACCGATTGAGTTCGCTGTCCAATATGTTTGACAAACCTACATATTAGATTTTTTATCTTCTCACTGAAAGGTCATTTACACATTACTTTCTCAGGGTTGGCTTTCGCCGCCTTGACGGAGATGGTAGTATTGGGTATAATTTATTCGTACACCAAGAGACTGCCACCAATAAAGCTCCCCCCCCTTCTTAATACGTGAACGGGAGCACGTCGGATATGTAAATGGAGTCTAATTATAATGGCCTGAGCGAAAGTATATGGGGTAGTATTTCTGAACAACAGAGAATGAGAATCTACGCCGTACTGCATCATTTATTGTTCTGAATTATGAGCGCAGCTCGAATTGCTTGCCAGAGAGAACATTTAAAGGGAAAAATCAATGAGAAATGCGAATACCATGCGCCCGCAGAAATACATTACCGATCACCTGCTTTGGCTAATTACGGCGATGCTTTGGTATCGAGGGGTTCTATTTACCGCGATTCCCGGAATGACTGTCAAACAATCCAAGATAATCTTATGGATTTCGGCGCTTACGCTTGTCGCTTTCGGGTACATCATTACGATGAAAAAGCGCAGGAATAATTTAAGCCTGTTTACCAACATTCTTCTCCCGTATGAGCTGTATGCAGTCGTTACCTACCGCACGTATCTTCCCAGACTGGTTTGGTGTTCGGTGCTGCTTGCCGGCATTCTGTCGCTTGCATTTATCATCCTTGGCATGCTTCCAACGGCGCACAGCGAACATCACAGTGCAGAGGGACGGAAACGTCAAGTCGTTCACAGCCTACTCGGAGCCAGAACGATAACCGCCGTTTGCATCTTGATTTTGATTGTGCCGGTTGGCATCAGTAATATATTTGGGCTCGGATTGATGACGACAAAAACGCCGCTCGTTTCCGCTGCATCCGAAGCTGAAGAATGGACAGTCAAAAACAATATTGACACGGTTTGCTTACTTCGAGAGGAAGAGTGGAAAAAATTGAATTCTCAACAAAAGCTGGATGTATTAGGCGTAGTTTTGAATATCGAGATCCGATATTTGGGACTGAACCATGAGGTGTACTTAAAGAGTAGCGTTTTGAACGGCGAGACTGCGGCACATTATAGCCACAAAGACCATGAAATCGTGATAGACCTCGGTCAACTGGAAACGGCATCCGCTGCCGACGTGCTGGACAGCTTGTGCCATGAGTGTTACCACGCTTATCAATATCAAATGATTGCGCTGTATGAGGACACCCCGGAAAAATATCGGAATATGCTGCTGTTTCAATACGTGGGCAGTTACATTGAAGAAATGTCTGATTACAACGATGGAAGCAGCGATCTGATGGACTATTATTATCAAACGATAGAGATCCAAGCCAGACAATATGCCGAGCTTGCCGTTGCAGATTATTATGGTCGCATCAGAGAATGTCTGACGGCGGAGGACTAGAAAAGATGAAAGCTTCGGAAAAGAATCTGGACAAGATCCGCGGGGCGCTGATCGGTGGTGCGATTGGGGATGCACTCGGCTACCCTGTTGAGTTTATGACGCTTGACAGGATCACCGGTAAATACGGCGAGTTGGGTATCACTGCATATGAGCTTGACCGCGCAAGCGGAAAAGCTCTGATATCGGACGACACGCAAATGACGCTTTTTACCGCGAATGGCATTCTGTTTTGGGAAACGCGCGGGCGTATGCGCGGCATTGGTGCTGCGCCGCACGACTACGTGGCGATGGCTTATCAGGATTGGCTGACAACGCAGTATGCGAACTACCGGACTGGTTCACAGACGAAGCGGTATGACTGCGGCCGCGGCGTGTCCTGGTTGTTGGATGTCCCCGCGCTATACAGCCGGAGAGCACCGGGCAACACCTGCATTTCCGCGTTATCTGAGGCACGCAAAAGCCGTAATACGGGCGATTACATAGATAACCCGCGAAACAACAGCAAAGGCTGCGGCGGCATTATGAGAGTGGCTCCGCTGGGAATCCATAACGCAAATACACCGCTTGAGTGGCTCGATCAAGAGGGCGCCTATCTGTCAGCGATCACACATGGACATCCCCTGGGCTATCTGCCCGCTGCGGTTCTGACGCATATTCTGAACCGGATCGTTTTCCCGCGTGAAAAGCAAATGACACTTCTGGAGATCATTGATGAGGCAGTGGATACGATCAGACGCCTGTTTGGCGGTACGGACTATCTTGATGACCTGTGTACAATCATCGACAAGGCGGTGCGGCTGGCTGCAAATCATGATACAGACAGAAACAATATCAGGCAGCTGGGCGGCGGCTGGGTAGCCGAGGAAACGCTGGCAATTGCAATTTATTGTGCGCTACGCTATGAGCATGATTTTTCCGCCGGTATCATCGCGGCTGTGAACCACGACGGCGACAGCGACTCCACCGGCGCGGTCACGGGCAATATTCTTGGCGCAATCAACGGCTATAATCCCATCGAAGCAAAGTGGAAGGATAATCTGGAATTGCTTGATGTTCTTCTTGAAATGTCTGATGATCTCTGCCGCGGCTGCCTCATGAGCGAATATGACACCGATTACGATCCGGATTGGGCAAGAAAGTATATCGATGCGCACTGGAAAGCATAGAAAACTGCCATCAGACGAAACGCGCTTGCCTATGTCTGATGGCCTATCGAGGGGGAAAAGATATGAACATATTTGAAGCAATCAAACGGCGAATTCAGAAGAAATATCCGATAGATGCGGAAGGCGCAGACGAAGAGGTTGGCGTCAACATGGTTGAGTTTGACGGGGTCGAGTACATGGAGCTGATGAAGCTCCCGCTGGACGGAAACACTTACGTATTTTTGAGCAATCCGGAGGATGCCTCCGATTTTTTCGTAAAAAAGCTTATTGTTGAAGATGGCGAGCAGTATCTGACCGGAATAGATAGCCGAGAGGAGTTTGACAATGCCCTTCTCCATTTCACGAAACAGGCACTGGGAACCTGAACGCTGAAAGAAACAGAGGTATTTTGATTTGGATGAACTGGATTTTGAATATTTGAGCACATTCCCGGACGGAGATCCAGCAGGCAAGGCGCTGGTTTTTCTCAAAGCCGGAATCAGTACTTTTGCGAAGAAAAACTATAGAGATGAACCAACACTGAAGCTTATCGTTGCTGCGTTGACGCAGGCCCCACTTCTCGTCCCGGTCGAGGTCGATTTTGATGAACTGCTTGGGGGACTCAATCCCGAAGAGTTGTCTCCGAATCAGGAACTACATCCGAAGAGCGGAAGCAAGCCGACTTGGGTAACGGCACGACTTGGTGATGGCACCGAAGTGATCCCTATGTTTACTTCCAGAAAAGAAGCAGCCAAAGGCGAGAAAGTTCCGCTTATGCTGTATGACCCGAAGGACTATTTGCGGATACTCACGGAAATTGATATGCCAGCCATCATCAATCCGTTTGGCGAGGCACCTTTCTATATGAGCCAAAGGTTCATAGAAAATGTGGTGATGCCGCAGCTGTGACAGCGCAGCAACACACTTGGCAAGCAATGCCTGCGTTTATACAAACTTGACGAACAGGGAGATTTCCGGATGACGGAAATCTCCCTTTGCTTGTTGGGGGAAGTTCTCCCCCCAAGCCCCTGATTGATCGAACGGTTCCCATTCGGCTGCGCCCTGCAAAGCAGTGCTATTTTTCCTGTTGATGCTCTCTTGTCTGCCGCTGTTCATCGGCATCCGTGCGCAGGAGCATCTCGGCGTTGGCCTTATAAATCTGGAGCCGCTTTGCCTCGTCACGCGCCTTGGAAAGTTCAGCATAATCGAGCTTCTTCTGCACAAGCAAATCAGAGTATTCTGCTTGTAGGCTCTTGACGGTGGGCAGCTTTTTCAGCGCCAGATCGTCAAACACTTTTTTCGCTGCCTTGTGGATGATGATGTCACTCTCATGCGCATCGTAGTATTTCTTGGAATACCCGGCCTTGCGATAGGCAGTGTAGATATCTCTGGTCTTAGCGTAATTGATGATGTGCGTTTTCAGTACGGCGATCTCCGCCATACGGCTCTCCGCTGCCTTTATTTTCGCTGTCAGTTCCTTCGTCCTGCCGCTTGCGGCATCCGCGTAATCGGCCAGCGCATCGAAATCTGCAAAGTCATGCTTCTGAATGAACAGCAGCGTTTCGGCCATGCTTTTCAGCTTCACGACTTTCAGCTTCTGGTCATAGGCAGTGCCTTTGCCGCTGCCGATTTTGGCTTCAATCTGTGAAATCAGCGTCGGCCTTGATGCCTTGGAAGGAAACGACTTTTTCCTGCGCGGCGTATGCACCCGCGTGCCGAGGATCACAGCCCGCAACTCTTCTTCCGAGTAACCTTCGCCCAGCGAACGGAGACGGATATTCTGCGGCTGACCGTCCCGCATGAAGGTGACATGCTTGCCGCGCTTTACGGTATAACCGGCTTCCTCCACCAGCTTCAGAAACACCTCGAAATTTTCCGGCTTCTTCGCAAGCGCCGCGTCAATGGCGGCACGCAGCAGATCGCGCTGACAGGGCTTTGCATTGCCACCCAGCCATTTGTTGTAGCTCTTGCCGTGCGGCTTTGGATTCTCAATCACAGACAGCCGGTGCTCCATACAAACAAGATCACTGAGCTTCCGGACAGCTTCGGTGCTGCCCCAGAAGTTGCGAAATTTCCGCGTGCAGTCCAGCGTAGTGGAGTTCCAAATAATGTGATTATGGATATGCTTTTTGTCGGTGTGGGTACAGACGATAAAGGCATGGTCGCCCTTGGTGAAGCGCTTGGCAAATTCATAGCCGAGTTGGTTGGCTTCCTCCGGTGTGACCTCACCCGGCTTGAACGCCTAGCGAATCTGATACGCAATCACATCGCTGGCCTGCTCCCGGCCGGTGAGCTGGCGGTACTGACGCTTGGATAGAAGAAACTCGCTGTCCGCTGTCTTGGTATCACAGGCATAGGCCGAAATATATTCACCGTCTTCCGTCTTATCCGGATTCTTTGCGTAGTCCGTCCGTTCCGTCAGGCATTGGGCAATGGTCTTGCCCTTGTTGACGTGCATGGGAATGATTCGCGTGGTCGCCACGGGCAAGCCCCCTTTGCAAAAAGATAGCGCGGAAGCTTTTACGCTTCCGCGCTTGCTCTATCAATATACTTTTTCTTTCATCCAGTCCCGCAGCAGGTGGAGCTGTGCAACGAGCCATGCGCCCAGCATCGGTATTGGCTTCATGGATGAACGCGATCTGCTCACGGGGGATGCCGCGGGCTACGAGCTTTTCCCGGATGTCGTCATAAATTGTGAACGCCGGTTCTTCGGATGTATCCTGACCAATGGCAGCTTCCAGCGCGTGAAGTTCCGGACTGTCGAGGTTCCCGCCTGCGGCCTTTGCCGCTCTGGATGCAGGCACTGCCGCTTTTGGTGTGGAGAGGTCGCAGAAGACGAGCTGGGTGAGCTTATCTGCCTGTCCGTCCTTCCAGACGGAATAGATATTATCCACGCACAGATTAACCTTACTGCCTGCCTCATCAGGCAGGTCGGGATTGATAACGCGCTGGTCAAGCCCCAGCTTGCGCCCATCCGAGGTGATCTTGAGCATATTATCTGTGCTTGCGTCCACGATCCCCGCGTGGACTCTTGCAACACGCTCGGAAAGCTCCTGCACCATGCCTTTCTGAATCTCTGTCGGCTGCGCCACGACATTGTGATAGATGGGCGTCGGCGTGGGCAGATGAAGCTGATCCGCCGTCTTGATGTCGGCGGCTTCCTTGAATAGCTGCATCAGCTCCGGGAGGTTGAAGAACTTTGAAAACCGGGTACGCGCCCGGTAGGCTTCCGGCTCCAATCCGCATCGGCTCATGAGCATATAGGTGATGCTGGCTTTTGCAGCGTTTCGGAACTGTACCTCGGCGTTGAACTCATCATACCCATCAAGATAGGAATCGTCAATGTTGTAG
>NZ_JAJEPW010000103.1:0-6022 GCF_020687045.1 Brotocaccenecus cirricatena | reverse complement strand
TTCATAGGGCTTGCACACGCTGTCAATGCCGTATTGGGTGCTCTCCATGGCCATCTCGCCCAGCACCATTTCCGGATAACCGGCAGCGGGTCTTTGAATCCGGCCAAAAGAGCAAAGGCATTATGACGAAAAATCCCTCCGCCGTTACGGCGGAGGGATTTTTGATTCAACTTGCGAGGCCCTTGCAGGAGCAATATTTTACTCGGTGACGAAGGGCAGCAGAGCGATCTGACGGGCCCGCTTGATGGCCTCGGTCAGCTGACGCTGATGCATGGCGCAGGTGCCGGTGGTTCTGCGGGGCAGAATCTTGGACCGCTCGGAAATGAAGCGGCGCAGCTTGGCGGCATCCTTGTAGTCGATGTGCTCGCACTTGTCCACGCAGAACTGGCAGACCTTCTTGCGCTTGCGGCCGGCGCCCCGGGGGGCTCTATTTTCGCGTTCCATAGCCATGGAAGAATTCCTCCTTTATAGAATTAGGTGTAACCTGGGGGTGATCAGAACGGCAGGTCGCCGTCCTCCTCGTCGATCTCGGCAAATTCGGAGCTGCCGCCCACAGGGGCGGTATAGCCGCCGGTGGGTGCGCCATAGGCCGGAGGAGCGGAGAAGCTGCCGCCGGCGGGAGCGCCGTCCCGCTTGGAGTCGCCGAAATAGACGTTGTCGGCAACCACTTCCGCACTTCTGCGGTTGTTGCCTTCGCGGTCTTTCCAGTCACGGATCTGAAGCCGGCCCTCCACCACGGCCATACGGCCCTTGGTGAAGTATTTGGCCACGAACTCGGCTGTGCTGCGCCAGGCCACCACGTCGATGAAATCGGTCTCCTTCTCGCCGCTCTGGGACTTGAAGTCCCGGTCCACGGCCAGGGAGAAGCTGGTGACGGCGGTACCGCTCTGGGTGCGGCGCAGCTCAGGGTCCCGGGTCAGACGACCCATGATGAAAATCTTGTTGAGCATAAAACTGCCTCCCTTACTCGCCCTTGCAGACGATCATGGAACGCATGATGCCCTCGGTAATGCCCAGGATACGATCCAGTTCCTTGGGGAATTCCGGGCCGCTGGTGAAGCTCATCAGCACATAGTAGCCTTCGGTCTTGTAGTCGATGGCGTAAGCAAGACGGCGCTTGCCCCACTCGTCCACGACCACGTCGGAGCCGTTCTGCTCGGCCAGGGTCTGGAACTTTGCCACGGTAGCGGCAATAGCCTCCTCACTCTGTGCCGGGTCAATGATGTAAACGACCTCGTAGTTGGCGGAAATCTTAGCCATACTTTTGCACCTCCTTTTGGACTTATGGCCCTCACTTCCTGTGAGAGCAAGGATATGTCCGCATAAGCAGACTCATATATTATACCGGTTTTCCCGGGAAAGTCAAGGGCTTTCCGCCGGATTTCCGACTTTTTTACCGGAGATTCAGGGCGGCCTTCAGCTGGTCCACCCGGTCGGTGCGCTCCCAGGTGACGCCCAGGTCCTCCCGGCCCATGTGGCCGTAGGCCGCCAGCTGGCGATAGATGGGACGGCGCAGGTCCAGGTCCCGGATGATGGCGGTGGGCCGCAGGTCAAACACCTGCTCCACGGCCTGCTCCAGAGCCTCGTCGGACACCACGCCGGTGCCGAAGGTCTCCACCAGGACGCTGACAGGACGGGCCACGCCGATGGCATAGGCCAGCTGCACCTGGCAGCGGTGGGCAAGCCCTGCGGCCACCACGTTCTTGGCCACCCAACGGGCGGCATAGGCGGCGGAACGGTCCACCTTGGTGGGGTCCTTGCCGGAGAAGGCGCCGCCGCCGTGGGGGGCGCTGCCGCCGTAGGTATCCACGATGATCTTGCGGCCGGTGAGGCCGCTGTCGGCCTGGGGGCCGCCGATGACGAAGCGGCCGGTGGGGTTGACATAGAACTTGGTATTCTCGTCCAGCAGCTCCGCGGGTACGGTGGGCTTGATGACCAGCTCGATCATATCCCGGCGGATCTGGTCCAGAGTGGCCTCGGCGGCGTGCTGGGTGGAGACCACCACGGTGTCCACGCGGACGGGCTTGCCGTTCTCGTCATACTCCACGGTGACCTGGGTCTTGCCGTCGGGGCGCAGATAGTCTACCAACCCCTCCTTGCGGACCTGGGTCAGGCGCATGGCCATCTTCTGGGCCAGAGAGATGGCCAGGGGCATCAGCTCCGGAGTCTCGTCGCAGGCATAGCCGAACATCATGCCCTGGTCGCCGGCGCCGTTGTCCAGCTGCTCATCGGCGGTCTCCTTGGCCTCCAGGCTCTTGTCCACGCCCATGGCGATGTCGCCGGACTGCTCGTCGATGTTGGTGATGACGGCGCAGGTGTGGCCGTCGAAGCCGTACTTGGCCCGGTCATAGCCGATGTCCAGCACCACCTGGCGGGCGAGCTTGGGGATATCCACATAGCAGTTGGTGGTGATCTCGCCCATGATGTGGATCAGGCCCGTGGAGGCGCAGGTCTCGCAGGCCACGCGGCCATTGGGGTCCTGCTCCAGGATGGCGTCCAGAACGGCGTCGCTGATCTGGTCGCAGATTTTGTCGGGATGCCCCTCGGTGACGGATTCGGAGGTAAACAGTCTTCTTGCCATGATTTTTCGTGCTCCTTTGTGAAAAAAATTTGTGTTGTCAGAGTCCCCCCTACCGACCCGGAGCATGAAAAATGCACGCTCCGACTTTCGACGGATCGTGCTGGAAAATTGCTCCTCATCTGTCGAAGGACGAGCGCGGGACTATCACTTCCGCACTCAGCATACGTCGGATTTGGCACCTTGCCTTGCAGGTTGCCGTGGTTTCATCGGGCCGATCCCTCAACCACTCTTGATAAGGTATGAACTTGTAGGGGTCACTCTGCAATTTCTAATATTAGCAGAAGTGATACGCTTTGTCAATAGGGAAAAATTTGCAGGGCGCTGCGAATGGGAGGACGCAGCGCCCTGCGGGAGAAAAGAGAGGGTAAATCACCTGCTCAGGTACCATACGGCGCCGCAGGCAGCCAGTTGGAGAAGGAAAATGGCGGGAATGCCCCAGCGGAAGTACCAGTGCCGGGTTTTGTGGTGAAACACCCGCATACCGGCCAGGGCCCCGATGCTGCCGCCCAGCAGGGGCAGCAAAAACAGCGTCCTTTCCGGCACGCGCCACCTGCCCCGCCGGGCCCGGCGCTTATCTGCGCCGTATACCCAGAAGGTGACCAGGTTCATCAGCACCAGGTACGCCGCCAGCCAGAAGGCCGGACGGGTCAGCAGCTGCGGCATTTGTTACGCCTGCTCCAGGGTCTGGAGGGCGCAGGCGGTCTTGGCAGCCAGGCGGGCGTTGTTATACACCAGCTGGATGTTGCTGTCCAGGCTGTCGCCGCCGGTGAGGTCCTTGACCCGGGCCAGCAGGAAGGGGGTGGTCTCCTTGCCGTGGATGCCCTGGGCCTTGGCGTCGGCCAGAGCCTGCTCGATGGCGGCGTCGATGACCTTGTGGTCCATGGAATACTCCTCGGGGATGGGGTTGGTGACCAGCATGCCGCCCTTCATGTCCAGCTGACGGGCCACATGGAAGGCCTTGGCCAGATCCTCGGGGGTGTCGATCTCGTAGTCCACGGCGAAGCCGGACTTGCGGGTATAGAAGGCGGGCAGTTCCTTGGTGCCGTAGCCGATGACGGGCACACCCTTGGTCTCCAGGTACTCCAGGGTCAGGCCCAGGTCCAGGATGGACTTGGCACCGGCGCAGACCACCATCACAGGCGTCTGGGCCAGCTCCTCCAGGTCGGCGGAGATGTCCATGGTGGTCTCGGCGCCCCGGTGCACGCCGCCGATGCCGCCGGTGGCGAAGATGCGGATACCGGCCATGTGGGCGATCATCATGGTGGTGGTAACGGTGGTGGCGCCATCGCGGCCCTCAGCCACCAGAATGGGCAGATCGCGGCGGCTGGCCTTGGTGACGGCGTGGCCGCTCTTGCCCAGATAGTCAATCTCCTGGGGGGTCAGACCAGCCTTCAGGCGGCCGCCGATGATGGCGATAGTGGCGGGCACGGCGCCGTTTTCGCGGATGATCTTCTCCACGTTCAGAGCGGTCTCCACATTCTGGGGATAGGGCATACCATGGGAAATGATGGTGCTCTCCAGAGCCACCACGGGACGGCCCTCTGCCACAGCCTGCTGCACCTCGGGCGCTACATCCAGATAACGATTCATAAGTCATTTACCTCCTGTTGAGAATTGTTTCAATGTTATCCCAGCTCATGGCCGGGTTGATGGTGGTTTCAGCCTCGCAGGCCAGAGCGCCTGCGCCCACGGCCCAGCGGGCGGTTTCGGCCAGGGAGTCGCCCCGGACCATCCGGGCGGCCAGAGCCGCCGCCACGGCATCGCCGCCGCCGGTGGCATTGGCCACGGTGCACCGGGCGCAGGGGACCCATGCGGTGTCCCCGGACCGGTCGGCGGCATAGATGCCCTCCGCTCCCAGGGAGATGAACACCGTCCCCAGGCCGGTGTCCAGCAGCTTCCGGGCCGCCTGGGCCGCATCCTCCCGGGTGCAGATGGACATGCCGGACAGCAGCTCCGCCTCCAGGCGGTTGGGCTTCAGGGCGGCCAACTTCCCCAGCACCGGCCGGAGCTTTTCGGCCTTGATGGTGGACACGGGGTCCGCCAGAATGGGGGCCTTGCAGTTGTCGCACAGCCAGCGGATGCTGTCCTCCGGCAGGTTGGTCTCCAGCACCACCAGGTCCGCCCCGTTGATGAAATCCAGCCGCTGCCGCAGGAAATCCGGGGTCATGCGGTCATAGATGTCCATGTCGTTGACGGCCAGGGCCATATCCCCGTCGGGGCCGCAGATATACAGATAGGTGCCGGTACGGCAGTCCGGCAGCACGGCCCCGGCGCTCAGGTCCAGGCCGATGTCCTTGGCATTCTCCTGGACCCGGCGGCCGAAGTCGTCGTCGCCCATCACCGTCACCATGGCGGTGCGCTGGCCCAGAAGGCACAGGTTGTGGGCGATATTGCGGCCCACGCCGCCCAGGGACGTGGTCACATGGCCGGGATTGGAGTCCCGGGCCACCAGAGCCCCGGCGGATACCGCGCCGATGTCCATGTTTACGCCGCCCACCACCGCCACATACGGGTCGGTGCGGACGATGTAGCCCTTGCCGGTGATGCAGCCCTTTTTCATGAGGTTGGATATGTGCACCGCCACGCTGGAGCGGGTGATGCCGGCCTTGTCCGCCAGCTCCTGCTGCGAGATCATGGGGTTTTCCCGGATCCACTCCAGCAGCTGGCGCTCTCGCTGGGTCACGGGCTCACCTCCTAAGCAAAAGTTTGTTTTCTAATCTGATGCTTATTATATACAGTTTCCCCTCCCCTGTCAACCCCCCGGCGCAGTTTTTTTCGTCGGCGGCAGTGTAGGCGTGGGAATTGTCGGTTCTCTCTTGGCAAGGGGCGTGATTTGTGGTATACTGATGGGACAAATCAACAAAAATGAGGGAGAAAAACCATGGCAATCAAGCGGAAATTCCCGGCCAGGACGGCGACGGTCCATTGCAGCGGCGGCTGCCGGGCCAAGCGGGATGAAAACGGCGGCCTGCTCTGCGCCTATGGCTGCGTGGCCTGCGGGGCCTGCGTGGAGGCCTGCCGGTTCGGCGCTGTGCAGATCAATGATCTGGGCTGCGCCGAGGTGGACGAGGAGAAGTGCATCGGCTGCGGGGCCTGCGCCCGGAAGTGTCCCCGGGGGCTCATCGACCTGCGGCGGACAGAGGACCGCATAGCGGTGCTGTGCTCCAACCGGGACAAGGGCTTCGACCCGGCCACCAAAACCGGGGCCCGGACCGTGTGCGATGTCAGCTGCATCGGCTGCGGCCTGTGCGTGAAGAAGTGTCCCGCCGACGCCATCCATGTGGTGGAGTTCCGGGCGGTCATCGACTATGAGCGGTGCCTGAGCTGCGGCGCCTGCGGCGACGTGTGTCCCCGTCATGCCATCCGGGACCGCTTCGGCATCATCACGGAGAAGCGCTGAGAACCATATTGCATTAAAACCGGTGCCGGGCATCACGCCCG
>NZ_JAJEPW010000102.1:0-6124 GCF_020687045.1 Brotocaccenecus cirricatena | reverse complement strand
TCGTTTACTTTCCCGCCACACCACCGTAGGGGCGGACGACCCTGTCCGCCCTTTTCCTGCGGGAATCACAGAACCATTATAATAAGGAGACATATCATGGAACGAATCAAAGGGATTCTGGGCTTCGGCGGCATGCGCCTGCCCATGAAGGACGGGGAAGTGGTCATCGACGAGATGAACCGCATGGTGGACGCCTTCCTGGAGGCGGGCTTCAACTATTTCGACACCGCCCACGGCTACCTCCAGGGCCAGAGCGAGCTGGCCCTGCGGGAGTGCCTGGCCCGCCGCTACCCCCGGGACCGTTTTGTCCTCACCGACAAGCTCACCGACTGTTTTTTCAAGAGCCAGGCGGACATCCGCCCGCTGTTTGAGGCCCAGCTCCAGGCCTGCGGCGTGGAGTATTTCGACTTCTACCTGATGCACGCCCAGGGCCTCACCAACTACGACCATTTCAAGGCCTGCCGGGCCTATGAAACGGCCTTTGCCCTGAAGGCCGAGGGCAAAATCCGCCATGTGGGCATCTCCTTCCACGACCGGGCGGAGGTGCTGGAGCAGATTCTGACAGACTACCCGGATATCGAGGTGGTGCAGCTGCAATTCAACTATCTGGATTATGACGACCCCGCGGTCCAGAGCCGCAGGTGCTACGAGGTCTGCCGCCGGCACAACAAGCCGGTGCTGGTGATGGAGCCCGCCAAGGGCGGCAGCCTGGTCAACCTGCCGCCGGACGCCCGGGCGGTGCTGGACGGCCTCCACGGCGGCGCCCCCGCCAGCTATGCCCTGCGCTTTGTGGGCAGCTTCCCGGGGATCCGGGTGGTGCTCTCCGGCATGGGCAGCGTGGAGCAGGTCCGGGAAAACACCGCCTGCATGAAGGACTTCCGCCCCCTGGACGAGACGGAGATGGCCGCTGTCCGCCGGGTGCAGGAGATCTTCCACAGCAAGAATCTCATTCCCTGCACCGCCTGCCGCTACTGCACCGACGGCTGTCCCAAGCACATCTCCATTCCGGACCTGTTCGCCATCATGAACACCAAGCAGATTCACCACGACTGGAACGCCCACCTGTACTATGACGAGGTGCACACCGCCCCGGGCCGCCGGGCCTCCGACTGCATCAAGTGCGGCAAGTGCGAAAAGGCCTGCCCCCAGCACCTGCCCATCCGCCAGCTGCTGGAGCAGGTGTCCCAGGAGTTCGACAAGGCCCGATAAACCCCATCTCCGAAAAAAGACTGCGGCTCACCGCCGCAGTCTTTTTCTGTGGAATTCTGCGGATTGCCCGCCCGACAGGATGTCCTGCCGTTAACGCTCCGCAGGGGCGCGGGCTCCGCCCCGCCCACCGGTCCGTTGCTTTTGGGTCGGGTAAAACCCGGCCCCTACAGGCAAACTGTCGATAGAACATTCGTAGGGGCGGACGACTCTGTCTGCCCCTTATTTGGCCCCGCCTGCACACGCCGGACTTTCGTACAGCTTCCCGTGCACGAAATAGTTATACGACCGGCACCCCCCGGCGCACCATGGCCCCATCCGGCACCGGGCGCAGCTTCCCGTCAGCATCTCCCGCCGGAACTGCCGATTGTACGCAAAGGCCCCTGGGTCCTCCCAGATATCCCGCAGCCTCCGCTGCCGCAGATTCCCCTCGTTGAACCGCTCATCGTACAGCGACTCGCACCCCCGCACATTGCCCGCGCTGTCGATGCCTATGGCGGAGATACCCGCCCTGCACCCCTGGAAGCAGGCCCCATCGGCCCCCCGCAGGCGCAGCTCCTCATCTGTAAAGTACCCCACGTTGTCGGCCGCCCCCAGCATAAACGGCGCTTCCGCCCGGTGCCGCATCACGAAAGCGATGACCTCCGCCGGGTCGATGCGCCAGTCCAGCCCCCGGGCGGCATTGCCCATAGGCGAGCACGCCTGCAGCTGCCACGCGGCAATGCCGGACCCCTCCAGCACCCGGTACAGCTCCTCCAGCCGCCCCATGCAGTCCCGCCGCAGGGTGGAGATCACCGACACCGGCATCCCCGCCGCCGTCAGCGCCCGGACGGCCTCCATGGCCCGCTTAAAACTCCCGGCCTGCCGCCCGGCGTCATGCACGTCCTCCGGTCCGTCGATGGACACTGCCACCGACGACACCCCCGCCTGCTTCAGCTGTTCCAGCACCTCCGGCGACATCATGTACCCGTTGGTGATCACGTCCACCCGGACGCCCAGCCCGGTGAGCCGCCCGGCGATCTGCGCCCAGTCCCGCCGCAGGAACACCTCGCCCCCGATCAGCGACACCCTCCGGCACCCCAGCTCTGCCAGCTGGTCTGCCGTGTCCAGGCACTCCGCCGTGGACAGCTCGTCCGCCCTGGCCCGCCCCCCGGCGGACCCGCAGTACCTGCATCCGAAGCAGCACGCCAGCGTCAGCTCCCACACGCAGCTCTCCAGCCGGAACCCGCTCATTTCTCTTCCTTGATCACCGGCGCGGCATACACCGCCATGATGGGCGGCTCCTTCCGGTCCTTGCCCCCCGGCCTTTTCAGCGGCTTATCCTGCATCAGCCGCTCCAGCGCCTCCCTGGGGTCCTCCTGGGGATACCCGCTCTGCTTCTTCTCGTTCATGGTCAAACCCCTCCTTTTCTGTCGGTTATCCTCCCCATTATACCACCCCCGCCCCCCTCCGTCCACCCCGGTTTCCCCAGAATACACTTGCATTCGACACCCCTTTGTGATATAATGCCAAGCGGGCGTAAAAATATCGCAAACAAGTCCCAAAACCTCTTGCAAACGATATCGGAATGGTGTACATGGATACCATCCAGAACTGTCCCTGCAGAACCCAAGTCAATTGGGGCCGCCCGGCCCCCAAAATAAACGAAATGGGAGGAATGAGAAAATGAAAACATGGAAACGGGCGTTGGCACTCGTGCTGGCGCTGGTCATGGCCCTGTCTCTGGTGGCCCTGCCGTCCTTCGCCGCGGGCGAGGGGGACAGCGCCGGCAATGGTTCGCCTCGCGTCGTGTATGAAGGCGCGAGCGGGGAGAACAACGGCGGCCTGGTCATGTCCAAGACCGTCACGAAAGGCGAGGGGGACGACCAGTTCCTGCTGACCCTGGAGGCTTTCGCCACCGGCACTACCCGAACGGATACCAAGGAGATTCCCTTGGATATCGTCTTGGTTCTGGACACTTCCAGCTCTATGTCACGCGACTTTGACGGAAATATATGGGATGTGGCTGATAAGGACAGGCGCTTGACCGCCCTGAAAACCGCTGTGAACAACTTCGCCGAATCCGTTGCTGCCAAGGCAAAGGGCTCAGACGGCCAGTATGGCGGTGAAGATGATGTTAATTATCGTATTGCTGTCGTTGAGTTTGCAAGTGAAGCATACAACTTGACGAATGGTCTGGTTGATATGGACACGTCTCGCGGCCTGACGCAAGTCAAAAATGCGGTAAGTGGCTTGCAGGCTGGCGGTGACACTTACCCGGCGACGGGCTTGGACATGGCCAATTCGATTTTTGACGCAAATCCCATTTCGGGCGATGGGCAGAGGGGCCGAGTTGTGATTATGTTCACGGACGGTTATCCCGCAGAGAATGGAACGGATAACATCAACTACACACTTTGTGACAATGCCATCGCAAGTGCACAGACCAGCAAGAGAACGTACGGCGCGACTGTTTACACCGTTGGTATTTTTTCCGGTGCAAACCCCAACAGTAACATCGATACAAACTTTGATTATGGTAACCGCCGAGACGCGGAGAAACAGCTCGTAGCCGCCAACCGCTACATGCATTATACTTCCAGCAATTTCCAGAACGCGAAGTCTCTGCGAGATGGCGGCGAAAAGAGTGGCAGCAGCTATTACCTTGCAGCCAGCAACGCCAATAGTCTGAACGATGTATTCAAGTCCATTAGCCAGACCATCGGCTCCACGCCTGTCGAGTTGACCAGAACCTCCGTCCTTCGCGACGTGATTTCTGATTCCTTCACGTTGCCGGAGGGTTACACGGACGGCGACATCAAGGCCTACAGCGTGTCCTGCGAGTCCAGCACCAAGAATGCGGACGGCACCTATACCTACACTTGGAAAACCACTCCCGACGCGGATAAGTATGATGTCACCGTTGCCGACGACAACAAGACCATCAACGTCACCGACTTTGACTATGCCGCCAACTGGGTTGACCAGTATGACGTAGGCGGCAGTAAGAGCCACGGCAAGAAGCTGGTGGTGGAGATTCCCATCGTCCTTGATCCGGACGCCACCGGTTCGGTTGACACCAACGGCCCTGCTTCCGGCATCTATGCTTCCGCTGACGCGGAGACTGCATTTGCCAACTTCAAGACCCCCACGGTCTATGTCCCCTTCTTCACCGTTGCCCATGTGGAGAGCTGCGTGAATGACCAGGGCAAGAACTTCGGCCAGGAGACCGGTCGTAAAGGCTATCCCCTGTGGTGCTACAAGGAGTTCAACCTCACCTCCGTCGTCACCGCGAATCACCTCTATGGCGGCACCTTTAACGAGGAGACCTGCACCACCGTCCACAAGGACGTCCAGGAGCAGGGCAACCCCATGGAGCTGAACCCCACCGAGAACGCCACCTATTATATCTGGGAAGTCCCCGACACCTATCTGCGCCCCTTCGCCTTCTGGGTGTCCAGTCACCAGCCTAAGGGCTGGACCGTGACCCAGATGTACCTCCTGTCCGAGGTGGACCGTCTCCTCTATCGGGACGCCGGCCTCTATGTGAAGTTTGGGGACAACGAGGGAACCTATATCTCCTCCAATTGCAGCGAACTGACAGAAGGTACCGATGTGAATAACAACAACAAGGCCACCGTGTACCAGAGACTGGAGTATTTCAAGGAGCCTAACCTGAAAGATGTTGTTGAGACCTGGTATCTGCAAAAAGGTAAAGTCAAAAAGCAGGAGGTAGGTCTGACCCTGAATGAAAACGCCAATCCCACGGACAGCCAGGGTCAGGTCGTTGACGATGGCTATATCACTGGCCATCGCCTGTTGGGCAACGAATTTACGGACTTCCAGAATCAAGTGCCCGTCACCTACAAGGCCTACTGGGTCACCCTGGACGGCGTCCATGTCGAGGGTGTCCGCAGCCGTACCTACACCTTCCAGGAGAATCAGCATGATCCCGCCAAGAACCCGGATTCCGGAAAGCGGATTGAGCCTGTGTACAAGTACGTTGAAAACGTCAGCACCCAGACCACGCTGGCCCTCCGTGCCAGCATGCTGGTCAATGAGTCTGAGCCCGCTGTGGAGAATGTCAACGTCACCGTGGTGGATGCGGCCAAGACCTACGAGCTTACCGTTTCCGCCGGTACCGGCGTCCGTGACCAGGTGGCCTACCAGGCCCCCGCCGGCAAGGTCTTTGCCGGTTGGTTCGCCGACCAGGCCTACACCACCCCCGCTGACCTGGACCAGGTTACCCAGGACACCACCATCTACGCCAAGTACGTCAGCGACTCCTATCTGGACCTGGCTTACAGCCGCATCGGTCTGTTCCGTCTCCGTGGCGTCACCCTGATCTCTGCCGTGGATAACCCCGCCAACTATCAGGCCTCCGGCATCATGGTCAATGGCCAGAAGCTCGACGTCTCCTACGCCAGCCGTTATCGGATCTTCAAGACTCCCGCCAACCTGTTCGGCGCGGCCCGTGACGCCAAGCTCATGCTGGCTGATAAGAGCCTCTCCGGCACCGGCGACCTGGAGGTCACCCCCTATTGGATCACCCTGGACGGCACCGAGGTCCACGGCAGCGCCCATACCCTGCATTACAACACCCGCACCATTTGGGAGTGAGAAAAGGAGAGCATCATGATTTATACGGATCCTCGTCTCAGCCCGGTTTTGGATACCAATGGGATAGTCGGCGCCGGTTCCACTGAACCTGGCGGTGAATTCCCCGACAGCATCGGCCCCGGCCTGTACAAGTTCACCCTCCCCGACGGCCAGCAGGTCATCGTGGACCAGTACGGCAACATCATCGGCTGAGCAAAACCCCAAGCTGAGCAAAACCCCGAGCGGGGGGATGGCATCCCATCCCCCCGCTTTCTTCCATCCCCCCCTCTTGGCTCTCCCTCTGGGAGAGCTGTCACCGAAGGTGACTGAGAGGGTCCCC
>NZ_JAJEPW010000101.1:0-6291 GCF_020687045.1 Brotocaccenecus cirricatena | reverse complement strand
CGGGAACAGCTCAGATAAGCGGAGGCGGCCACAGCGGAGCGTCCTGCGCCCCGGCTGACCACCTTCGCTTCCAGATGGTAAATTGCCATCGTTCGTTTACCTCGTTTTCTTTTTTCTGTTTCTCTTTCGCAAAAGAGAAACTGCCCCGAAGCCGAGCTTCGGGGCATAGCCGCAAACAAAGCTGCCGGTGGCAGGTTTGCGCAGGCGGTTGGAAAATAGCGTTGGTTGAAGCGACGGTATTTGCCCAATCGCACAGACGATGACAGCAGCGCCCGCAGGTGCTGTGGCATTGTCTGGAGGCTGCCGCAGCAGCCGCAATCCCCCTCGGAGAACGCACGATGCCGCAGGCATACCACTGCCCTTTAGGGTGGTGAGTAAGTGCGCCCTTACGGGAGAAAAAAGAAGGAGGCCCCCGGTTCCGCCAGAGACCTCCCATCTGAAATTTAAGTTTGATTTCCCAGTTTTTGTGAAAGATACCCCTCCAACTCAGACAGCTCAATAGTCCGAACCTCCGGCAGCACCTTTTCCAGAACCGCGCCCTCTTGAATGAGCCTGCGCGTTCGCATCTTTCGTTCCTTGACACGATCCCGTGCCTGCGCTTCCTCCAAGCGATGCTGCGCTTGCAGCAGTTTCTTCTCTGCATCTGTCATAATAAAAACCCCTCCTTACTTTCTCCGCTGCCAGACGATCTCATACCCCAGCGCATCGGCAAGCTGAACGGCTTCAACATACCGCAGGGACTCCCGTTGGAGCTTGTTGGATAGGTTGGATACGCTGTCGGACCAGCCGTGTTCGTCCCGCAGCAGATCGACTACCTCCTGCATGGTCATTCCCTGACGGACGATGTACGATTTGATCTCATTTCTCAGATTGGATTTCATCAACTTTTTACCTCCATAATTTCGTGTAGTGTAGTTTCGTATCGGTGATGCTGGTGTGTGGGGAGATGAAAAATCTGCCATGCCGCAAATCCGCTCAGATTTCCATTCGTGATGCTCTGTTCATAACAGCACCCTACCGGCTTCATCATTCTGCGCGAGGTCATGCGGAACGGTGGGATAGGCTACATCCCGGTGTAGCGGCTTCACGCTTCGGTAAATCACCTGATGGTGCAGTGCGTTCGACCTACGGCAAAAATCTTCACGGTTTTCACAAGGATTGATTTCAGGGCTGAAAAATTGAGCCGTCTGTGTACGGCTCGGTACGGCAAAGCCGACTTCTGTACGCTGCTGTACGCCGGTTTTGCGTACCGGATGCCGATTCAGCAGCAGATTTTACACTATGCCGTGAATTGCTTCACCAAACGCATAGGCAAAACCGTATTTTGCGGATGAAGTTGAAAATAGCCGTACAGAGTGTACGGCGTGTACGGCTGTTTTGAAGTCCACTCCTCGTTTTCAATTCGGCAGCGGATTAACCACCTCGATGCCCACAAAGCCACGCACCCGCTTGCCGCCGACATGGACATTGTTGGTGGCCTCCACATTGTAAAGGCGTTCGTTCTGCGCCAGTTCGGAGCTGAGCCGGTTTGCCGACATGGGCTTCTGTGCGTTGTCATCACACCAACGGGTATAGGCTTCATAGATTGCCTTGGAACTGGCTTCACTGTCGGCCTTGAACCGGATATACCCTTCAGATTGCAGGAACTCGATCACATTGTTGCTGCTGCGCTTCACCGTTTCCATGTTTTCTCTGGCCTTGGAGCTGACTGTGAACTGATAGTTGTTCCCAATCAGCCGGTGCAGACCCTCCAGACACCAGAGAAAGATACCCTCTTTCTCCCGCAGCAGCTTATCCACCAGAAAGGGATCGTCCGCTCTGCCTGCGGGACGGTCCTTGGTGGTCAGCACGATCTGGCGACGAAAGAAGCCGTCGGACTTGTCGTGCAGGGCGGTCAGTGCACCGTTGCCAAAGCAGAGAAAGCGGACATAGAGCTGGCTCTGGTAGCTCTGAACGCCCTTGCGCTCCATGTCCATCTTACACTCGGAAGTAACGATGGACTTGATATAATTGGTCTTGGGCAGTGCACTCATGTCCATATCGTCATCTACCATCAGGAGCTTGTTTTCCAAGTCCGCACGGCTGAACCGGTTGCTCTCCACCTTCTGGATGCTGGTGGTATTCATGCTGTCACCCAACAGCGAGCGCATGACCAGTCCGATGCGGCTTTTGCCCTCGCCGCCCTTACCGATGAGCATGAGCATCTTCTGTCCCTTGGTGGTAGGCAGCAGACAGTAGCCGAGAAACTCCTGCAAGGTGGGAATATCCTCCGGTTGCAGCAACTCGGACAGGAATTGCAGCCACTTTTTCGGAGTGGGCGCGTCAGGGTTGTAGGCGACCGTCAGCCGGTTGTTGCAGTAGCTCTTGTCGGCGGTAAAGCTGCCGTCCATGAAGTACGTTCCGTTGGCAACATGGATGCGGTCGGTTTCAATGGGCAGCGGCGGCGAATACGCTTGCAGCTTGATGCTGGCAAGCAGATTCGCAACCGTCTTGGAAAGATTGGCGGTCAGCACGCCGGAGATTTCCTCCAGAATGAGATTCCCAATCTGCCCTTCATCCTCAATCAGCCCGTCCACGGTGAACAGCCGCCCACGCACACATTTCATGGGGTGCTTGTCCAAAAACTGTTGACAGAACAGCACCTCGTTGATGTGCCTGCCATCGTACCAGTCAGGCCACGCCTGCGGTGTCATATCCATCTTCCAATTCCTCCTTGTGAATTTCGTCTAATCTTCTTCGCAGCCTGTCCAGTTTGCCGTCCGCCATCTGCCGCTGCACCACTTCAGCACGTTCGTGGGAATCCCCAGCGCACAGAATATCCAAGTAGTATTCTGTCTGGTCGAGGTTGTGACAGGCTTCCGCAAACCGTGCATGAACAGGCGCGTCAGGAGATTGCGGCGCATACCGCACCTTCCAATCCCACAGCACACGGGCGTAATCCGACAGAACAGAAAAGCACAGCCGCTCGTTTTCCATGAGCTGCTGTGCTTCTGTTCGGATGCGCTTTGCGTGGAGTGCTGCTGCGCTGGGCGGCTTGTCCGGGCTGAGATGAAAATCTGCCATCAGCTTCCACGCCGCATCATAGGGCGAAAGCTGAAACAGCTTGCCCACAAAGTCGATCACATCCCCGTGTTCCCCGCAGGCAAAACAATAATAATGATCGTCCGCCACATACAGGCTGGGGTGCCGGTCGTTGTGAAAGGGGCAGAGGGCCATGCCATAATGGTTGACCTCCACGCCGTACCGCTCCGCTGCCTCCCGGCAGCTTACGCCGTATTTTACAATTTCAAAAAGATTCATTGTTCCTCCATTTCTGCGCAAAAAACGGCGGCCTGCCCATTGAGGGGCAAGCCGCCGTTTGCGTCTTATCTTATGCTGTTTTCGCTTCTTCCTCGTTCTTAGCTTCTCGCAAGGCTTTCTTCCGTGCGCCCTGCCGCTTGATCTGTGCTGCATACCGACAATCGTCACTGCAATATTTCACATCTGACCTCGTTGTGGTGAACACCTTGCCGCAGTTTTCGCAGGTACACGCCCGGCTGCGGCCCTCTGCCGCCTCCTGACGGTAGAATTTCGCACGGCAGTTGGGGCCGCAGAACAGGGTGTTCGTCCGTTTGGATGCAAATTCCTGACCGCAGCACTTACAGGTCAGCGTGAAGGGCTGACCGACAGCGTGTTCTCCAGCCTTGATTTTCTGATACCGCTCCCGGCTTTTGATGCGGTGCCGCTTGAGCTGTTCCTGCCGCTTGATTTCTCCCTCAGTCAGCTCCGGCGCGGGAAGCTCAAACTGCCCGATAAAGCGAAGGTGAATTTCTACCTCCTGCACCCGGTCGCCGTCGATACGCTCCGGGGCATGGACGATGATTTTCTCAATAAACTCGTTGATCATGGGCGTGGTCAGCTCAGAAAAATCGGTATACTTCCTTGCCAGCTCCAGAAACTGCTCCACACGGGCACTGTCCTCTGCGAAAGCGGACAGCCTTTCTTCCGCTTCTGTGACAGAAACTTGCAGCGTTTTCTGCTCGGCTTCGTAATCCGCCAGCAGACTGTCAAAGCGTTCATCGGTGATGCGTCCGACAGCAAAGGATTCATAGAGCTTTTTGATGATGGTGTCCAGTTCGGCAATGCGTTTCTTGTCCTTGCTCAGCTTCCGCTTGGCATCCTTGGCCGCTTCCGTTTGCTGGAGCTGGGAGGCGGAGCGCACCTTTTCCATGAACGCCTCCTGATTGGAAATTGCGAAGGTGCTGACCGTGCGGATGGTGTCCAGAATCAGTGTGCGCAGAGCCTTGGTACTGATATGATGTCCACAGCAAGCGGCAGACCGTTTTTGACCCGCCAATTTGTAAGTGGAGCATTCAAACACATCATAGGGATACGGCTTACTTTCTGTCCCCCTTGACCGTTGATTATACATTTTGGCTCCACAATCGGCGCAGTACAAAAGACCGGTCAGCGGATTTGCCTCACCCAACGTGTCGATGCGCTTGGGCGTCTTGCGGAGCTTTTGTACAAGCTCCCATGTTTCCCTGTCCACAATGGCCTCGTGGGTATCCTCAAAGATCAGCCAGTCCTCCCTGGGATTCTTCACGGCGTTTTTATCTTTGTAGGACTGCTTGTGAGAACGGAAATTCACCGTATGCCCCATATACTCCGGCTTGGAGAGAATCTGTCCCACGACATAGCCGCTCCAGTTATAGGGATTGGAAAATTCCTCTTTGCTTTTCCAGATGCCCTTGCCCTGTTTACCAAAGTACACGGCAGGCGTCTCCACCTTATCCTCAAAGAGAATACGGGCAATATCGTAGGGGCCTTTGCCCTCAATGGTTAATCGGAAAATACGGCGCACCACGGCGGCAGCTTCCTCGTCGATCAGCCAATGGTATTTGTTTTCCGGGTCTTTCCTGTAGCCATAGATAGCGCAGTTGGTGGTAGGCTTGCCGGATTCCCCTTTGACACGAATGGCGGTTTTCTGCTTGCGGCTCAGGTCGCGCAGATACCATTCATTCATGATGTTGAGGAAGGGGGCAAACTCGTTGCTGTTCTGGTCGTCGCTGTCCACGCTGTTGGCAATAGCGACAAAGTGAACGCCGTGCTGCCGGAAGAATACCTCCGTGTAAAATCCGGTTTGCAGATAGTCACGCCCCGCCCGGCTCATATCCTTGACGATCACATGGGCAACCCTACCTGCCTCAATGTCTGCGATAAGCTGTTTCCATGCAGGCCGCTCGAAATTGCCGCCGCTCCAGCCATCATCGGTGTAATGGCGGCAGTTGGTGTAGCCTCTCTGCTGGGCGTAGCTTTCGAGGTATCTTTTCTGATTCACGATGGAATTGCTGTCACCGGCATTGTCATCGTCACGGCTCAGCCGCTCATACAGAGCGGTAATCTTTTCCTCAGCCTGTTTCATGCGCATTCGGCGCTCCTTTCAGACTGACGGCTCATTTGTGGTGCTTCCATTATAGCATAAGTGCCGTCATTTGTAACCCCTTCATTGCGGATCATCCGCAAAATTTTATCCTCCATGGTCTCGTAGCCGCTTTCATTGAATACGACTTTGGCCTTGTAGGTGGTGCCGCCGATCCGGCGGATGATAAACTGTTCTCGTTTGTTCTGCTCCATAGGCATCCTCCTTGCGTGATTGGTTGGTTTTTGATATAATGTGTTTGGTTCCGTTGGCTGTAAGCTAACCCTGGCTTTCTGTTGGTTTTCCATGCTCCATATCCTCCTTTTCTTCGCTGATGGCTCGGAAAGTAACCCGTGTAACTTGCGCTAAGATTACTTTCTCTACTAATAGGAGAAATACGGGGTGTAAATCGGAACTGTTTTTGAAAAAAGAAAAATATTTTTTCGGGGAGGTGAAGCTGTCGTGGAACCATGGGAGGATGAGCTGCTGCTGGATGATGATTTTTCCGAGGAGGAAGAAGATGCCGAGGAGCAAATAGAGAAAACCAGTCTTGAAATGGATGCGGACGGCTTTGCCGATTGGGAGGATGCGTCGGACGGTGCGCCGGAGGACGAGACACTGGAGGAAGCGCTTGCAGAGGAACGCACGCTGGAGCTGGAAAGCGAGCTGGAGCAAGACGAGCACCCCAGAGACTACAACGCCGAGCTGGAGGACGAGGAGGAAGAAGCTGCGCCCACCAGCGAAAAACGGCTCAAACGGGAAATTCGGGCAGAGGCTCTGCGGCGGCTGGAGGAAGCAGCCCGGACGGAATCCGATTTTCTGACTGTGGTAGACGAGTGGAACAAGCTGGACAGAAATCGGGAACGCCGGGAGCGTGACCACGAAAACCT
>NZ_JAJEPW010000100.1:0-6795 GCF_020687045.1 Brotocaccenecus cirricatena | reverse complement strand
CTTATAATTCCGGCAGGCAGAGCGCAGAAATGCCGCCCACCGGTCTGCGCGGGCCAGTGCGGCGATCTCCTGCCGGTAAACCTCCGTGATCTCCTGAAATCTGCGTGCCATGGGCAGCACCTCCTATCTTTCCTTTGGTTTTTCCCTGTCCTTTTTCAGCAGGTATTTATCCATATATTCCTTGGCCGAACACAGATCGCCGGTGTAGTTCCAGTCGTTTTCCGGGTCGATATGGCGGTAGGCGTTGTTATTGTACCGGTTCGGCTCCAGCTTGATGGGTGTCGCAGACAGCAGCGTTCCCCAGTGGTTAACCATGATCCAGCGGCCGATCTCCACGGGGATCCCGCACTGATCGTCGTCATTGCGTACCTCATAGAGATACAGCCCCTTGGGCACCGTGTTTCGGTCTACCCGCAGGCAGGTAAAGAGCATGGGACGGTCAAACACCTCCACCAGCTCAAAGCGTTCTTTTCTTGCATCAACAGACATACCGTTTTCCTCCTATCTTTCTCGCGCCGCTTCCCGGACGGGCGGAAACCGCCAGCCGTAGACCCGCCCGATCTCATCGCCCAGGCGCTTTGTCACACGGGTCACATCGGCGCGGGTGGCGGTGCCGCTGTATAGCTTTTCTTTCAGCCGGTCGATCTGTGCTTCGCTCACATTCTCCTTGTAGGCACGGTAGAGATAATGGTTCGTGCCGTCGTGATGTACGGCATCGCAGCGCAGATCGCCCAGCCGGTCTACATACCATGTGGAATAGTCCATCTTGGAATACAGGCAATCGCGGATATTGCCGCTTTTGATCTCGGCATAACCGGGATACCGCCCATCCCATCGGCCGATGTCTGCGATCAGCAGAATGGGGCGGGAGAGCTGAATGTTCAGATTGCACCGCTCGTCATCGAGATAGTCGTTGTTCTGCTCGACCATCAATTCCATCCGTTCCTGCTCAGAAAGCTCGGGGTACTGTTCCTCCAGATCGCCCCTCCAATCCTCGTAGTCCGGATCGCTGCTCCAGATAATATGTTTCTGCTCGGTCATCGTGCGTCACCTCGGTCTTTCTCCCGGCGCTTTAACGGCTGTCCCTGTGCATCGTAGTTGGCGGGATCGGCAATGGGCTTGTCAAAGCCGAACATGGAGCCGCCTTTCATGGCCTCCTCCTGGGCGCGGGTCACGCCCAGCTTGCGGTTATATTCCTCCACAAGCGCACGGGCCTCTTCCTTTGAGGTGTGGGGAATGTCCGTCTTGTAATAGCCGGTTTCGCCCCGTTTCAAAATCACCACATTTCCGGTGTCCAGCAGGAGAGAGTAGCACTGCTTTGGCAGGGAGGAGCGCAGCGGCACATAAGTGTTGCCGTTTCGCGCCATCCATTCGGCAAACTGCGCCATGTGATACAGGTTATCGACCCCGTAGCCGATCTCGGCGCGGTTCTCGTCAATGTAGCGGCAGGTGTGGTCACTATGGCTGCCATCCGGACGGGTCACACGGATACTGTCCCCATCGGGAATGCGGAACCGTTCCTTGCCGCTTGTATCAAGAAAGCAAATGCCGCGGGCCGCCTTTTTCATGTGCTGCTCCAGCATCTCCCGGCGATAGCAGTAGATATACAGGTTATAATCGCCCTGCATGGGATTCAGCCGCAGCAGATAGGCATACTCCGGCGTATCCACCCGGAATCCGTACTGCGGAATAAAATCCTCGGCAAACACACTTTCTTTGTGTTCATAGCAGTATCGGGAAAGGCTGCTGCGGTTTTTGAAAATGCCGTCATAGCGCTCGTCAAAACGCAGGGCATTGATAAAATCATCAAACTCATCCTTGAACGCCTGTGTTTTCAGCTCCCCGCAATGATCCTCCCATGAGGTGAAAAAGCCGTTGCCTCTTCTGTCCATGTCCCCGCGCAAATGACCGATGCAGCCGGCCTGCTTGTCGAGTTGCTGGCTGCCGGTATAACAGTAGCTGCGCTCTGCCGGGGTCATGATCTTGATTACATAGTCCATTACCGTTCACGCTCCTTTGTCGCTTTTGCCGCCTGTACAGAGAGCCGTTTCTGCCGTGCACGCCAATAGGCCGGGTTCCAGCGCTGCAGGCTCCGGTCAATGCAGGCTTCATATTCGCCGGGGCGGAAGTAGTTATCCGTCCGGGGTGCAATGATACCGCTGTCCATCAGTTCCCGCAGGGCCACCGACGCATCGCAGTCCTCCTCAAAATTCAGATACCCGCCTGCCTGAAAGCCGACCTGCTGTGCTTCCAGGGACAGCAACTGCCGAGCTGCGTCGATTTGGGCCATGATCCCTCCGTGGCCTGCCGTGGATACGCTATACACACCGGGACACAAAGTGTCGCAGCGTACAACAAGGCCCCAAGGGGAATCACTCGGTTCTCGATACATCATCGCTCACGCTCCTTCTGCAAGGATGAAATAGAAAGCTGCTGCGCTTCTGCCGCAAATCGCTGCTCCAATCGTTCCACGCTCCAATCCTTCTTGAATTGCCCCAGCGGGCCGGGACCGAACTGTGCCAACGCACGTTTGTCCATTTCCCGCAGCCGCTCCCATAACTCCGGGTGATACTGCCGGAGCTTTCGCAGCTCCCCAATGCCCTGCAACGGGCAGCACCAGCAGGAGCAGCGGTGGTAAATCTGATACAGCCCACCGAAGTCATAACCCCGGTCATAGCAGATTTGCAGGGCTTCCTTCTCCGTGATTCCCCAATCCACCAGCGGATAGCGCTCGCTTTTGATGCGCTTCGGCTCATCTGCGGCGATACCCACATAACTCACGGCCCGGTATTGTCCTTTCAGCCGGTTGATTTCCTTATGGATGAGATGCGTTTTCAGCTGCCCCGTACACCAGCGCACACGGGGACCGGGCCAGCCGTTTCCGTATAGAGAAACACCCAGCCACTGCCGGTTTTCAATGCTGGCTGATCGCTGCTTCTTTTCCTCAAACATCAGCCACTCAAAGCCCTTTGGGTGGCGCAGCCACGTCAGATGCAGCCCTCGCTCTGCAAACAGATAGTCGTCCAGCTTTTGCAGATGCTCATACATTTCCGGAAATTCCATGCCCGTATCTGCCGTCAGGACCGCATGGATCGGCAGCCCTCGCTCAACCATGAGCAACAGCATAGCGGTGCTGTCCTTACCGCCGGACAGGGATACCGCATGGAACAGATCCTTTTCTTCCGTTTGATTGCTCATACCCATTCCGTCTCCTTTCAATTCGGTATGTAAAAGAGGGGCGGCCAATCCGGCCGCCCCCTTGGGATTCGTTCTTTGAAAATGCAGGAGTGCAAACACAAGACCGACACTGCGACGATTTGTTCCACTCCATGAAACTGCCCCCACACTGAATGTTCAGCATGGGGGCGGCGCTTTTATTCTGTAATGTACATTTGACTATAAATATCCAGAATAGAGTCTTTCGAGCGGCGAATACCTATATCCGTTAAACGAATGTCCTCCTGCCGCATTTGTGCTATAAACCGAGTAATATCCTCCATTATAGACTGCGGGACAGGTATTCTCTGATTTTCCCGTACAAGTTGGAACAGGCGAAACACATCCAGACGGTGTTTCTTGATGTCACGTGCGTTTACATGGATTCCTTCTGCTTTCTTGCTTTTCAAATCCAGCCAAGCTCTCATTTTCAGCGGAATAATATGTTCAGCATCTAATATGGAGATACCATCTGTAACTGTTCGTCCATCCAGAAGAAAGTGGTAATAATCATCATTGAGCAAAATCGCTGACAAGCTGGAAACTTCATCATCAATATGCAGCGGCATCAAGTGTGTATCTGGCTGCAAGACCACATTGCTTTGTGGCCTTGAAAATAATTCAATCATCTTGGGGTAAGCAGGGTTCGTTGGGTCCACAAAACGATAGAACTCCGGTTGACCGTTACTGCGTTGCCTGGCCTGATAGCCACCAGCTTCAATAAAAGCCCAAAAGGCTTTTGCAAAGTCTGTCGTTAAAGCCTCGACGATCAGCACCATGTCGATGTCAACGGTTTGCCTGAAATCAAGTCCTGCATCGTTCATCAGAAGATCACAGGCAAAGCCTCCAATTACAGTATATTGCTCCTTAAAATGATTGAAGTGCTCTCGGAATATATCTATGCCATTTACCATTTCGTTCTCCTTTATTCTTCCTCTTTGATTGGTAGTCCGTGCTTTTGCCGAATTTCATCCAAGCACGTCTGAACTCGTTCGTTTGGGTCGTTGTCCATGCTGAGCAGCAATGAAATGTCATCTACACAGCCGTCTCTCTCCAAAATGATCGGGTCATAGGACCACACTTCAATAACAGCACCGCCAAAGTCTTCAAAATACTGTTTTGTGCAGATATCTTCTGCTGGGATTTTTGCCGCCTCCTTTTTGGAAATCGCAATAGCACCATCCTGATCGTTTACCCCAATCATGGATTGCCGTGCCAGCGCCCGTATTCCACTTGCAATTGGATGCTCGATTTGGGCGGTTCCTTTTACGTAAAGAATTCGATCAACAGGCGTTTTCAGTCGCCCGTATGCTTTTTCCAAAAGTTCTGATTTGGTGTATGCCGTTGTGATCCATTTATTCGTGCCTTCTGCTGTTTGCGAGATCAGACCCGAAGCAGAGAGGTCATTGATTGCCCTTGTACAGGTCGCCTTTGAGAGCGAAAGTGCCTTTGCAATCTGTGTCAGATTTACGGACCCAGTATTCTCTGCATAGTATAAATATAGAAATACAAGCTGTGTACCGGGTGCCATTTTTGCCATAATGGCAGTGTCCGCCTTGAATTGCTCATGAAAAGCGCACCCCCAAAACGGAAGGTACACCTGCTGCGAAAGAGACACAAACGGGATGTGTTCTTCCAGCATACTCCGTCGTTGTAACGCAGACAGGTTGTCTAAGCACAGTGCACAGGGAAGAGAACAAAGTTCCTGAAACTTCTTCAACTGCTTTTTTAATGTAGGCAATCGCCAAGAAGAGCCATTTGGCTTCAAAAGAACACACGCATGGTCTCCCCAACTTAACAATTGGGGGGTATATCCGTCCTTGATATAGTAGGGCGTGTCATCCGTGTAGTCGAATCCCTTCACTGTAATATCGGGGCCGAATACTAATTTAAGGAAAGATAGCATATCAGAAAGACTCCTTCGCTTCCGTCTTTTGTTTCACTTTTTCTTAATTGTACCGTTAAAACTGAAACTTGTCAAGTGAATACGAAACAATTGAGTAGATGGCACACAAACAGTATAGCCATTTATTCACAAATACCATCCTGTTATTGTTGGTTCACGCCGAAAAACTTTTCTTTCCCATAGAAAAAAGGGCGGCCGATCTGGCCGCCCCTTGGCGCTTATTTTTTATGCTTGCGCATCAGCAGTATAGCCGCAGCGCCGATGCCGGAAATGCCCAGCAGACCCAGCCACAGTGCCATGTGGCTGTTGTCTCCGGTCTGCGGCACCTCCAGTGCGGGCTTCTTTTCATTGTGCATCTCCACCTCCGTTACGGCTCCCTCAAAAACGGAGGCCGTCTTGTCAGCGGGGAGGAGATACCCGTCCGAACTGCTGTCCCGCACCTCGGATACGGTGTAGTCCCCGATACGCAGGCCCTCGACGAGAATGAAGCCCTCCGCATCGGTCTGGAACACCTGGTCATAGCCGTTGGCCCCGGTAACACGGAAGGAAAATCCTTCCAGCTTTCCGTCCGAGGAGGTCTTGACGATCCGGAGCGACCCCACCTGCGCCGCATTGACAAAGCCCTTTCCGGCTTCATTTTCCACGGTCACGGTTTCGCCGTCCGTGGTGATGGAAAAATAGTAGGCGTTCTCATCCAGATAAAAGCCCTCCGGGGCCTTGGCTTCCTTTACAAAATAGCCGCCGTAGCAGAGGCCGGTCAGGGCGTACTCGCCGCCGCCCAGTTCCTCCATCGTGCCCAATAGTTCGTCCTCAGCATCCAGTTCCTGATTGCGGTTGCTGTCACGGTAGACCTCAAACACGGCTCCCTCCAGTTTGTTTTCCGGATAGTCCTTGTCCACTTTCGTGAGGGCCACGCCGCCCCGGATGACCTGCTCGGTCACATCCAGCGCAATGGGATTATATTCCGCGGTGTACCGCTGCGGCTCAGCGCCTACGGGGTACACCGTGCTGTCCAGCAGATAGCCCTCGCTGGGCGTGATCTCACGAATCGTCCAATCATCCCCGCAGGCATAATATACGGTCGTGAATTGGCCATTTCCGTCCGTCACATAGGTGTCCACAAGCTGCCCGCCCTTGTATACGCCATAGACCGCGCCGGACAGCTTGGCATCGCCCTGGGGTGTTCCGGTGGCGCTGTCGCTTTTCGTAACGGTGGCGTTCCACTTTTTCAGCACATTGTGGATGCTCTTGTGCGTGACCTTGCTCCATTCCACTGCTGCCGTCTGATCCTCGGGTATCACATAGCGAACATCCGTATCCACCTCGGACAGCACATAGCCTGTGCCGATCAGCACATCGGAAAATACGGCCTTGCCCGTGCTGTCTGTTACGGCGTACTCGTCTACGGGCAAGCCCGAAAGCGAGGCGCCTGTCAAGTGAAATTTCACACCCTCGATCAAATGATCCTCCGAGGTTTTGATGACCTCCAGACTGCCCCGCTTCAGCGTATTATGGAAGGTCACGGTGGCGACCTGACCGGAGATCACAGTCACTTGACGCACCTCTTGGGGTTCATACCGGTCACTGCTCTGCTCCGTCACGGTGTAAGCGCCGGGGCGGAGATCATCGAGCTGCATTTCGCCGTCTGCATTGGTCGTCACGGTCTGCTCCGT